>JACPCE010000021.1 GCA_016179945.1 Candidatus Woesearchaeota archaeon
AAGTTGCCCTTTATATTTTATCGGCTCTTCATTTTGATTATTGCTTTCAAAGAAGAGAGCAGTAACAAGTCCGAGATATATACTGCCGTTAGAGTTGTAGGCGGGAGAAATGATTTTGTAGTCTTTGGAGTCAAAGCAGGCTCCAGCTTGTTTTCCTTCTGCTCCTCTTGACCCGCATAGTTTTTGTGTTTCTTCCAAAGATTCTGTGAGATAATAGTAAATTTTTTTAACAGGAAATTTCACCCCGAAGATTTCCCTCATTTTTTTTATCTGCCAGTTGTCAATAAATTTTGCAGATCGGTAGCATTCAACAATTGGTTCTTTAGGTGATGTAGGTGAAGTAGCTACAGTTTCATTGTCAAAATTAAGTTTTGGAATTAACATCTTTGCTAATCTATTCGCAATATTTTCCATGTCAACAGCATTTGTAGTTCTTGGCTTTGCTCTTAAGGAAAATATGACCTTAGATTACAAATTAAAGAATTTTCCTTCATGGCTAATTGTTGTAGTAATCCCTTTTATATTGGTTTTGACTGGATTTTTCGGTTTTGCAAGATTAATAGAGTTAAGCGGTGCAATAGCATTAGGAATAATTTTTATTATGATTTTAATCATGCATTCAAGAGCTAAAAAATTGGGTGATAGAATACCAGAATATAATTTATCAGGCAATAAATTTCTAAAAATAATATTATTTATTATATTGTTAATAGGAATAATTCATGCAATAGGCGGTATATAATGCAGCAATGGCTGATATTTGCATTGTTTACAGCCCTTCTAACAGGAATTGTTGCTATAATAGATAAGAAAATATTGCTTAAAGAGCATGCAATGGAATTTTCAGCTATATTCTCATTGACAAATGCAGTCTTGGCTTTATTTTTAATGCCATTTGTTAATTTTAATATTGGAATAAAAAATATAATTTTAATTTATATTATATCTTGGTTTAGTACTCTAGGATTCTTGTTTGCAACAAAGGCAATTAGGCACATGGAATTAAGCTCAGCTATTCCATTAATGAATTTAAATCCAGTTCTAATTGCTGTACTTGGTATTATTTTTTTAGGAGAATTTCTAACAGTAAAACAATGGTCTGGGATTGTTTTGGTTTTATTTGGAGGGTATATTTTAGAAACAAGACATCTTACAAATTATAAAGAATTTTTTTACAATTTAAGAAAATCCAAAGCTATAAAATATATATTTTTATCAATGTTATTTTATTCATTTAGTAGTATAGCAGATAGATTTATTGTTACAAAAGTTACTAATGTAACTACATACTTATTTTTTGTTTTATTATTTATAGCATTTAACTTCTTTTTAATGTCAAGTATTTTATACGGAGGAATAAAAGATATAAAAAAAAGTTTTAGAAAACATTGGAAACTAATTGCAATTACAGGAGTTCTAACATTTGGTTATAGATTAAGCCAGATTTACGCTGTATCTCTTGCTAATGTTGGATTGGTTATAAATATAAAAAGATTGAGTGTTTTGTTTGCTGTATTTTTTGGTGGAGAGTTGTTTCATGAAAATAATTTAACTAGAAAGATAATAGCAACCATAGTTATGCTAATGGGAACAGTATTAATTGCTATTTAGATAAATTTATAATTATAAAACAGCAAGGAAATACATGTTTCAAACACTAAGATATAATTTAGACAATCCAGGATCTAAACTTCAATGGTGGCAGATAACAGGTAAGAAAAAAGCTAAAAAAATGATTGAAAAATCTTTAAAAGATGGAAGAAGAATTTTAGAGTTTTTAAACTCACTTAATGTTCCTGTATATATACTACCAGGTAATTGGGATTTCACAGGAAATAAATCTTCTGATTGGAATTTTTTAAGAAAAGATTATTATCATAGTTATTTAATAAAATCTCTAAAAAACATTGTTGATTGTCATCATAAAAAAATAAAAATTAAAGGTTATGAGTTTATAGGTCATGGTATAATTTCTGGACCAGAATTTCCACAGAATAAAAAAGATTTTCCTAAGGATAAAAAAGAATTGGTAAAAAAGAGAAAAGAATATGTAAGACAATATAAAAAAGTAGATGAACTATTTAAAAAAGCAAAAAGTCCAGTAATATTTTTATCACATAATGTCCCATATAATACCCCATTAGATAAAATTGTAAATCTGAGTTCTCCAAGAAATGGACAGCATTTTGGTTCTATAATTGCAAGAAAGATGATAGAAAAATATAATCCCCTAGTATGTATAGGGGGCCATATGCATGAACATTTTGGAAAGTGTAAATTAAGTAAAACTACAGTAATTAATGCAGGTTTTGGCTCTTATGTAAATACATTGCTAGAGTTAGAAGGAAATAAAATAAAAAAATTAAAATTTTATAATAATGAGTTAGTAAATTATTAATAACTTAAATTTGTATGTGTATTTAAATCAAAAATTAAATCATAAGAAGTATGTCCTGTTTTATTACCTCTTTCATTAAATTCAAATATCCTAGTAACAGCTGGAGCCATTTGAAATAACGCTCTAAAATAATCAATGAAACCATCATATCCCCACATATTTATTCTTCCTTGACAAATGTCTCTTTTTCTTTCAGCACCCATCATCATAAGAATCTCCAAACCCATATTACCTTCAGGCATATAAATTAAAACTTTCATTTTCTCTGTACTAAATAAACTAAATCTATCAAAACGTAAATGTAGTTGTCTAGAGCCATCTAAAACATATCGTAAATCTTCTTCACAAGGTAAAATAGGAACATACAAGCTATTTACTTTAAATAATTCTAAACCCAAGCCAAACAATCTATTAGCGTAATTAATTGATCTAGGATAGTTGGTTAACTCTCTAGTAGCACTTTCTAAACGTTCTGGCCACCCGTTAACTGTTTTGCTTATCATAGAATTTGTCAAAAATACTAAAAATTTAAAACCTTAACTATAATCATTATTCTAAACATTAAAATAAGACCATAATAAGCTATATTATACAAATCCAATAATTTTATTAATGGTTTCTACATCTAAAATTTAAAGAAAAGGAGGTAGATTTATGGCAGCAAAAAAACCATTTGGTGGAATGACAGTCAGTTTTGCAGGTAGAAGCGATAGTATGGAATCAGTTTTTGGCTCTAAAGCTATGCCGCCTAGTGAAATGACTAAAAAACTATGGGCATATGTAAAAGGCAAAAAACTAATGAAAAAATAGATAATTAGAAATTAATTTATTATTTCTTTTTTATTTTATTTTCTAAAATATATTTTTTTATAAACCAATGGATAAAAATAAAATCATTTTTTTTTATTTGTGATCTTTCAAGAGCGTTATAATAGCTATTTCTATTTTCATAAATAATATTAAACATAGGATAATTGTTTTTATTTAAGATAAAGTTCATCATAATTCTTGATATCCTTCCATTACCATCACTAAATGGATGAATAGTTACAAATTTTAGATGTACAAGAGCAGCAAGTTCAACAGAATGTATTTTATCTTTATTCTTCTTGTACCAAATAAAAAATTCTTCTATTAATAAATTTAATTCAACAGGAGAAGGAGGAATAAACTTGCTTCCTGAAATAGACACACCATGTGTTCTCATTTTTCCCGCAATATCTGGTTTTGTTTCATTAAATAAAATTTTATGCCAATATAAAATTATTGTCAGAGATAAATCTTTTTTATAATCAAGCATTTCATAAAATAATTTTTTGTGTGCTTCTGCTTCTTTTACATCTCTTAATGGTTTTTCTTTCGGTGATATTCCTTTCTCTAGCAAATTTGCAGTTTCCTTTAATGTTAGTTTAGAACCTTCTATTCTTTGTGTATTATAAGTAAATTTAACCATAAAATTTTCAAGTTCTTTTTCTCTAGCAGATTTAGGAGTAAATTTTATTTCTTGAGAAAATTCTTTTTTTATATAATTTAATTTATTATGCCATTTTTCCTTGTAAATATTATTAATAAATTCTTTCTTTATTTTATCAATGTTTTCAGGAATTTTATTCCCTAAATAAATTTCTCTCTTTTTAATTTTCTTGTCTTGTCTAAAAGAATGTTCCAAGTAATAGTAATTATTTCCATTTATTGTTTTTCTTCTTATATTAACCATACAAAATAGTTACCCCTACAAATATATAAAACTTACTATTTATTGAAAATGTAGGGGTAGAAATTAAAAGCCTATAAATTTATTATTTTCTTCATCAATTCATTAATAATTTTAGGATCAGCTTTTCCTTTAGAATACTTCATAACATTTCCAACTAAAAACATAAATGATTTTTCATTGCCTGCTAAATATTCTTTTACAGCTTTCTCATTTTCTTTAATAACTTTCTTGCATATATCTTCTAATTCTTTTATATTAGAAACAGCTTCTAAATTATTTTCCTTTACATATATTTTTACATCCAAATCTTTATCAATTAATAATTCCATTAATCTTTGTCCGGTTTGTCTTGTTATTTTATTATTTTGTATTAATTCTAAAACATCTAATAAATTCTTGCTGATAAAAGTTTTACTTAATTCATTTTTAGAATAATTTAAAACTCTTGTAACTTCTCTTCTTATCCACTCAGCAGCAAATAAAGGTTCTATTCTTCTGTTAACAGCAGCCTCAAGCAATTCAGTTAGTTCATAGTCATTAGCTAAAACCTCTGCGTCTTCATTTCTAATTTTAAATTCTTTCTGATATCTTAATGCTTTTTGCGGGGGTAATTCAGGAAGTTCTTTTTTAATTTTTTCAACTAATTCTTTACTTATATCAATAGGAACTAAATCTGGGTCTACAATATAACCATAATCAGCTTCGCTTTCTTTTGATCTTTGAAATACAGTTATTCCTTTGTCAGAATCCCAACCCCTGGTTTCTTTTTCTTTAATAGCCTGGCCATCTTTCAGTAATTTTCTCTGTCTTTCTAACTCATAGATTATTGCTTTCTCAATATCCTTAAAACCATTAATGTTTTTTATCTCAACCCTCTCACACCCTTTAATATTCACATTAGCATCAGCTTTGACAATGCAGTTTTTTATCTCAAAAATTTTAATGTAATTCAATATTGTCAACAATCTTTTAAGAAATTCTCTTGCTTCTTCTGGCGAGGTCATATCAGGCTCTGTAACAATTTCACATAAAGGATTTCCAGACCTGTTGTAATCAACTAAAACAGTATTTCCTTGATGTATTAAAGCAGCAGGATCTTCTTCTAACTGTATTCTTCTAATTCTAATTTTTTTGCCAAATACTTCTAAAAAACCTTCATAACCTATTGGAATTTCATATTGGGTTATTTGATAGTTCTTGCTCATATCAGGATAAAAATATGTTTTCCTTGAAAAAATAACTTCATTTGAAACTTTACAATTCAAAGCTAAGCACAACTTCAAAGCATATTCCATTGCTTTTTTATTTAATACAGGTTTAGAACCAGGAGCTCCAATGCAGACATCACAGCACCTTGAGTTCGGCTCTTCACTTCCAATTAAAGGACAGCCGCAAAATAATTTTGTATTTGTATTTAAACTTACATGACATTCTATACCTATAATTGAGTCTGTATTAGTCATAAAAATTCTTATTTAATTAATAGTTATATAACTTTCCCTACAAATTTAAAAGCCTAAAAGTTAAGTTTATAAAATTTACTACTACATAGTTTATACATAAATTATGTATAAAAATATAAAAATGCCACAATATATTATCACAAAGAAAGTCGCTAAGCATGGTAAGCAAGCAATAATAGTCATACCTAGAATTCTTGAAAATGAATTAAAACCTGGCACAGTTGTTAAGCTAACTGTTGATGTTATCAAAGAGGTTGAAAATGTTAGCAGTTAGTTCTAAAATGGCTGATAAAAATTTAGAATTATTAAGAAGAATACTTCCAGATAGTTATAAAAATATAAGATTTTTTAGAGAAGGAGGGACTAGAAAATGTTATATTGCAGAATGGGGTCCTGGTAGACAAAAAAGAGTTATTAAAGTAGACAAAAAACCAGATAGCCCAAGAGCAAGAAGACATGTTGATAGGGGTTGTACTAGTACAAATGACCTTCATGCTTTAGCAAGTATTCCAAATGCAGAAACCAACAACCTAAGTGGTTTAGTAGATTATTTTATTAATGATGATAAGGTTATAGTAATTGAACCTCATTTTGAATCTCAGTCTTTGGAAGAAGTTGTTGCAGAAAATCCACTAAATAGGAAAGAATTTGAGAAAGCATTTTCAAATATATTAAAAGGAGCAAATTATTTAATAAGTTCAGTTGGTATGTATCACAGGGATCTAAAGCCTTCTAATATATTGGTAAATAGAAAAATATGTAGTGTTAGAATTACTGATATGGCAAATGCACGTAAAAAAGAGCAAGTTAAATCAGATTACGAACCAACTGTAGGTGGTCACTTAGTTACAGATCCAAGATTAATTGGAAAATTTACAGGTAGAGAAAAATTATATGATGAATCTGCAGAGATATATGCTTTAGGTACAGATATGTATTTTGCTCTAACAGGAGAATATCCTTTCGAATATGATCCAGATAATGGAACTGCTGTTGTTTATGGAACATCTGAAAATATTTTAAATGAAAGTGGTAAGTTAAACACAAAAAAACACAATGAAGTTTTAAAAAGAGCAATAAAGAAAATACCTAGTCATTCTAAAGTATACAGACAAATAATAGAGAAATGTTTAACGTTGGATGAAGATAAAAGATATAATTCATTAGAAAAACTTACATGGGACTTTCAAGCAACTGTTAAAGATGATTATTTGAATACTCCAAGGTTTGATAGGTTTGCTGGTTGGTTTGGTTTATCATTTGTAGGGGGTTTTGGTTTATTATGTTTAGGCGGATTAGCTAATGCAATTTATACATTAGCTACAGGTAAAGAATTATTTTCAGAAAATAAGCCAGCAATAGTTGAAAAAGAAAAATATGAAGTTGGGGCAGAATGGAATGGGGGTAATTTAACTATAACAAATAATTTAATTGATGTTAGTGTAAGAGTGAATAAAAAGAAAGATAATTATAGAAAGATATACCCAAGCACACAAGTAGTAAATTTATTGCCCGGTGAACCTTTGAACTTAGATATAAGGTTTAAATATCTTGGCGGAATTAATAAAGACAATGGAACAGAAGGTTATGATGGCAAAGTATACTTTGAAGGTTTTTCAAGTGAAAGATTCGGGGGTTTCCCAAGTTCCCATGATGACTTTGCTTACATTGAAGGATATGTGGGTGTTGCATATCCAGAAATAATAGTTCCAGAAGACATAGGAGAAGGAGTACACTCATTAATTGTCGAGTTATATGCTCCTAAAGATGATAAATTAAATAATAAATTAAAGTTTAAATATCCAGGAAAAGCATTGTTTAGGCAGAGAATTCCTTTGGTAATAGGAGAACCTAAAAATAAAGTAGATCTCTATGATTTAAGATTAGATTATTTACCAATCATGCAAATAGGGGTAGTTAATGGTGAGAAAAATTATAATTCTAGAATGAATCCTAGATTAAGTTATGAATTAATAGTTCCTGAATTAAAGCATAGACATTTTTATCCACCAGAGGATTATAATTCAAATGTATTTTCAACTAGCCCAAGATTACCTGAAGTAGACAGAGAAATGGAAGTTACAATGCAATTAAATTATAAAGATGGAGATAAAATTATAGGTTATACTTTAATTCCTATTAAAAGTCGTAAAGTAGGAAATGTTTATGATTGGAATTTAGATTTGCCAGGACCAGATTTTTCAGAAAAATTAATTAGTTTTAGAAAAGCAACAGAATCACAAAATAATTCCAGATAATGGGCTATTGGATTGATAAAATTCCCTTATAGCAGTTAGCAAGTGGTGTATTATTATATTTTCCTTGCCTTTTTTTTCTTGTAATAAACTGTATCCTTTTTTGTATATTAGTTCTTTTTCAATTTTATGTACTTTACTTAGTATTTCAATATTATTCTTAAAATAACCATCTTTAATATAATTAAATAACTCAATTGTATGATTAAGCAATTCTTTTGTTTCTTTGGAAATTAAAATAGTTTTATCTAATAATTTATTTAAATGATAAATCTCTCTTTGTCCATGAATTATTAAAGCAAGAAAATTCCAAAACAACTCTGATTTTTTATTACTTAATTTCTTCTTTGATATTATTCTTCTGCAAAAATTATCGTATTTTTGTATTCTATTTTCTATTTCTTCATAATTATCATTAACTGATAATTTTTCAAATCTTTTTCTAGTTAATTCCATAAATTCTGAAATACTATAAAACATCTTGTTTATTATATTATCAAACTGGTCTGCTGAAGGTTCTGTTATGTTCTCAACAATGCAATAATCTTTCTCTTTTTTTATTACTTCAAATCCTATTAATCTTGTATTAATAATATTCTTCAAGATTTTAAATTGTTCTTCATTATAAAAATTAATTTTTATTTTATCATAGCCTGTTCTATAAGTATTTGTTATTAAGGTTCTTATTGAAGATTCTGTAAGATCTAAAAGTTTTATTGTAGTTTCTGATTTAGTTTCTACTAATCCTGCAGAAATAAGTAGATTATTGTCTATTTGTTCTAAATTAATTTCATTCCCTTTATCTAAATTATTTTGCTTTATCCACCTGGAAGGCAGACTAATCATTAAAGTTGCTGTTCCTTGTTTAACTAGCTTTCTTTTCATGAAACTTGGTTAATTTACAATTATTTAAACCTTTCTAAAAAATTTATACTTTTATACTAATATATATAGTTTAATAAAAATATTTATATTTTAATCTTTGGATTTTATTACTACTAAATAAAGGTTAAAAATGAAAATAAAGAATTTATTAATGGGAACTTCCGTTATTGCTACATTATTGGGATCTGCAAGTACTAGTGCAGAAGAACCAAAAAATAGAATATTTGCAGGAGCAATAGCATCTGAAAAAAGTATTGATGGTCTTGTAAATTATACACATTCAAATGGGGCCCAAGTAGCAGCTGAAGTTTTAAATAAGAATTTAACTGATGCTCAAACTTATTTTAGTGCTGGCGCTAGAACACCAAAATTTTTCAGAAAAAGTTTAAGACTAGATGCAATAGCTGATTTTGATACTAAAAGAAATTGGGCTTACACAGCTTTTGGAGAAGTATTTCCTAATCAAGATGTAACTTTACGTACAGGTGCAATACAAAGTTCTAATGGATCTTTAGGAGGTTTTTTGGGATGTAATAACAGTAATAGTCTTGGAACTTTTGATATTGATATATGGTATGATGGTAAAAAATTAGGAACACAAGGTTACTTTGCTGTAAAAATTGGTCAAAATTTTTATTTAAGTATTGGCGGAAATTCAAATGAAAAATTAGTAACAACAAGTATTGGTTGGTCTAATCCAGGAAAATTCGGATTTTACAATGAAGCTAAATTTGATATAGATAATGAAATTCAGACTGGTAAATTATTTATCGGAGATAAATTTATTTTTACAACACAAGGATTTGATTTTAGAAATCATTTTCAAAGTGGTACAGAAATGCGCAGAGTAACAACAGGTCATGTATTAGATGCCTGGCCCCCATTTGATGCTTTTTTTAGTGAAAGATTTTCTTTTACATTTAAATGGTATCACGATAAGCAATCAACTAACTTAGATGGTAGGTTCTTTTATAGGATTATGCCTCAGGTTTTTGTTGGAAATGGATTAAGCTATATTTATGATAAAGAGCACAAACCAATTATTGATTTACAAGTTTATTCAGCTATTCCAAGAACACCATTAGAAGCATGGGTAGATTTTAACATAAATTTGCTTACAGTAAAAACTTCAGTAACAGCTTATTTTGGTGCTGTCAAAAAATTCTAAAAAGGTACATCACCCAAATATGTTTTAACGAACGCTTCAGACCATTGATTATGGTGTTTATAATCTATTCTAACAACAGGAAATTGTTTAATTCTCTTACATCTATCAGAAATTATATGCATACCTCTAGGAACTCTAGACCTGGTAATTGAATAATCATTTGGATCCAAACATAGTTCTTTAATTACTTTTTTAGGTTCTTTAAAAAGTCTTACTAAAGTACCAGATCTGACTTTAGTGCCAACGTCATATTTACTTTCATTATCATACCTATATACTAAGTCATTCGTTCCCTTACTTGGATTATACAATTCCAATATAATATTAAATGGAATAACAATAGAACATAATGTTTTTGCACATAAAGCATTGTACATTTCATCTGTGTTTCCTTTCCAGTGAGATTTTACACCTTCAAAACTATGTACATATAATAAAAAATATATTCTTGGATATTCAGTCTCATCACTTAAAAAATTAGCTTGCATTGATCTGTAAAATTCTATTTGTCTATCTTGCAATAAAAAACCCCTAGCTCTTTGAGAAGCCTTTACTTCATATATAATGTTTTCATCAACATTAATAATATCAGGACGTGTAGTAGTCTCATCACCATTTCCATCAGTAATTTCTATCTCTTCTTCTAGTTTACCACCATAAAATGCTTGAGATAGAAATTCATAGAATTTACCCATTGCCATAGGGGCATTATTAGAACTTAATTTTCTAGAATGCCCAATTCTTGGATATATAGATATTTTTTTCCTTCTTACTTTTAAATCATTTCTATGGGAATGAGCCATATGCCTAACTAAAGTTTCCAAATGTTGCATCAAAATTATACATAATTAACTATTTTAAATCAAATTGTGATATGATTAATATATTTGAATAAATACTTTGTAGATTTAGAAAGGAATATCATCAATTCTGTCTAAATCTTGTAAATATTGAGTTACATCTTTAGCATCCATTCCTCTTTCACTAGTTAAGTATTCTCTAATAAATTCTCTAGACCAAGATTCATGATCTCTATCCTCTATTTGTAATATAGGAAATTGTCTAACTGGATAAACATATTTAGGAAGTTTGGGTGAAGGTTCAATTGCAAGATTGTAATCTAAAGGAGATAAATATCTTCTTACATGAAAATTATCAAGATTTAATTTAAGTCTTCTAAATAAATCTTCTGGATCTTGAAGCAAGGCATCAAATAAATTACCCCTAATTGAAAGACGGTCAACAAGATAACCCCCTTCCTCTGTAGTAAATTGAGATACCTTAGAATATTTAATAATATTTAGAAGTACGCTGAGTGGAAATGAAGCACAATAAATGGTTTTTTCACTCAAATCTCTGAATAAGTCTTTTACAGGCCCCCTCCACTTACTAACTTCTTTTGGTAAGCCATGCCTGTAAATTAAAAATCTGATTTTTGGAATAGGTTTGCCAACTTGAAAAGCCCTATAGGAATCAACTTGTGACTGTGTTAATCTTAAATTATTATTAGTGCCACCAATGCCTTTGCACTCAGTCATTATATTTGTTTCATCATTATATATATCAGGATAAAACTTGTAAGTAACTCTAGATTCTATTCTCTGGTTTTCATATTCAGTAGTGTCCCATAATTCTTGTGTTATTACATGAGGTTTTCCATTACCATTTCTTGTTCTTTTTAACACATACATTGGTTCTCCAACTAAGTAACCACCATAAAATCCTTGAGAAAGAAGTTCATAATAAACTCCAATATTGAGGGTAACACCCTTAGCCCATATTTGTCTGTCAAATCTAGAATTGTGTAAATTTATTACAGATTCAACTACTCTTTCTAAACCCATCAAATCTATACAAAATAGCATTTTAAAAAGACTTATCTATTGAAAAAGATATATTAAAATTTTTTTCTTAAATAGATAATCGAAAAATAATTTATATCTTAATTATAAATTTAAGTATTATCTAATAAATTCTCTAGACCAAGATTCATGATCTCTATCCTCTATTTGTAATATAGGAAAAGGCCTTAATAAATAATCATTTACACAAAATTCATCTGGTGACATAACTCTTTTAAATGTATATTCTTGAGGATTTAATCCCAAATCCTTAATTACTTTTTCAGGCTCAGTTAACAAACCATAAAGTATTGGGTTCTTTACGTATAAACAATGCCTAGAAGTGGGATCCTTTCTGCCTTTTCTAGGAGCTATTCTTTTAGGAGCATACCTATATACAAGATCATTACGTTCAGCTAATTTACTAAGATCAGCAAATTCAGCTATTAAACTCATTGGAATTACAATTGCATATTGTGTATTTGAGCATATTTCACTAAAAAGTTTGTCTGCACTGCGTTCAAGATTTAATCTTATATCTTCAACATTATGCTTAAACATCATAAAGTTAATTTTTGGATAAGGTTTTCTTCTTTGTAAAGCAGTATAGCCTGCAGTTTGATCATCTCTCAAAGGAAGCCTTCCTCCATTAGCAATGCATTTGGATTCCCAATAGATATTTCTTTCTAAATCAACAACATCAGGTTTTATTTTGATATTATCACCATTTTTAATTGCAAGAGAAAATATTTCTTCATCAGATCTTACTTCTCTAGCTTCATCAACAGATAAGATATCAAATTGTGCATTGCATAAAAATCCACCATAAAAAATAGAAATTAATTTTTCATATAAATAACTAATAGCCTGCGTTCTTGAAGAACAAATTTTCTCTCTCATATTATATTTTCTTTTTGTACCATGAGTACTTACTTGATCGTCTTCAAAAAGCTTAAATTGTGTAGAAGTTGGAAGCTCTAATTTATCTCTTTGTATTTTTAGTTCTAATTTTCTGCCATTTACAGGAACTAATTCTGTTTTATGCAATCTGGAGATATTTAAAAGCAAATTTTCTAAAGCAGACATAAATATGAAATAAAATTTTGTTTTAAAAGTACTTATATCTTTGAAAATCTATGTAATAAAGATTTTATCAAAAATATATCAAGACATACAGTTATTTTCTATAAGTTTTTAATCTGTAAACAAAAATTTCTGCAAGCAGATCATCAGGAGTGTACTCTCCTTCAATAAATATATGAGATGGGGGAACTTCTATTGAATAGGAAATTTCATTTCTATAAAAGTCTCTTCTAAAACAAAACCTATCCAATTCATCTTTAGTCCAAACATCATAACAAATTCTTTTTAATTCTTCACCACCAATACTGTCTCCTAAATCTCTTGATAAAAAAACATGTGTTTGTCCATGAAATTTCCTAATTCCATAGCTATTTCTTTCAAAACATTCAGCAATATCTCGTGGAACCTGATGCATTTTTGAGTTTACAAGAAAGTTCAATATAAATATTTCTAGTTTTGAAAAGCGAGATTATAGATAGTAAATTATATAAATGTTCCAAAAACACGAGATTTATCGGGCCCGTGGTCTAGCGGTATGACAACACCCTTACAAGGTGTAGGTCGCCTGTTCGAATATAAGGTATTAAGTTATTATCAACTTTTGCTTTATAAGAAAGTCAGGCCGGGCCCACTATAATTTTTAATAGTAAAAAATAATTTATCAAAGTTTTCTTATTCTAAAAAAAATTAAGAATTATTCGAAAAAATTTTAAGAATAAGCATAAACCAATAAAAGTAAATTTAAGAGAATTATCTTTATTTAAAAATTAATTTGCTATTTATTTTTACTAAAGCTAAAATTTATGAAAATTCAAACGTAATTAATTAGAAAAGCATTTAAACATAGTAAGAATAACAATGTTATGGCTAAAGAAGAAATAAAACAGCAAAAACAAATGAACATTAGGGTAAAAGATGAGGATCAATTTTATTCAAATGAAATTAGCATTAATTTTAATCCAAATGAAATTATTCTAGATTTTAAGTGTATAACACACATACATGATGTTGGTGAACATAGAAGCATATTTTTAAGGCATAAACCAATTATCCTAAATCCGTTTCATGCAAAATCTTTCTTGAGCATGCTTAATCAAGCAATTAAAGACTATGAAGTGAAGTTTGGTGAGATAAAAAAACCAGAAGCATTGAAAAAAGCAGAAAAAATAGTAAAGAAAGAAGAAAAGGATAAATCTGAAAACAATATAAAAGAACCAATAGGAAGTTATTTTGGTTAGTAATATGGGTACATTAAAATTTA
>JACPCE010000003.1 GCA_016179945.1 Candidatus Woesearchaeota archaeon
TTGGATTATGTAATGGAATCATACCGCTTTGATATCCAATAAATTCAGCATTACATCTTTTCATCAAAGCATTAAATTCTTCAGTAGGATTTTTCTCAGAAACAATCCCAATCCTTGCTGTATATTCATCTTCAGGAATCAACCAACCAAATTCTCCATATCCCAAGAAAATATCTGTAGTGTCTTTTTCATGGTACTTTATTTTTGCTCTTGCCTGCATTCCAGTAATAAATTTTCTATCATTAAATAATCCAGCAGATTTAGCAACTTGAGAATAAGGTCCGTCTGCTCCAACCAATATTTCTGTCTCTGAAAAACCATCATTAAATCTCATTTTTATCTTATTTTCTTTTCTTTCAAAACCTAGAAATTTTTTTGTTATGAATTTAACACCTTCTTCAATTGCAAGAGAGGCAATATATCTGTCAAGTTTACCTCTGTCAAAAACATAATCTGGTTTTATTTTAACTTCAAAGAATTTTCCATTAGGTGAATAAAACCTAAACTTATTGATTTTATTTACTATAATTTCTTTTCTTATTTTTAATACTTGATCAAGTGCAGGAGTTATTACACCACTACACTGAATAGGATTGCCTATTATTTTATGCTCCTCATAAACTTGTACTTCATGGTTATTCTTCGCTAACAAGTAAGCTAGATGGCTTCCTGCAGGTCCCCCACCTATTATAGATATCATAAATAAAAATCTTTTAAGAAAATTTATAAAGATATTTATTAATTATTTTGTATGCTATTTTGGTATTTTTTAGTAATTGTTGCTTTAATTTGGATTACATTTGCAACAATTACAGATATAAAAAAAAGAGAAGTTCCAGATTGGTTGAATTATTCTCTAATAGCTATTGGTTTGGGTTCTAGATTGATTTACTCATTAATTACCGGTAAATATTCATATATTTTATATGGTTTATTGGGTGCAGCTATATTTTTCGGAATAGCAAACTTCATGTATTATACAAAACAATGGGGTGGAGGTGATGGTAAATTATTAATAGGTTTAGGAGCTATGTTTGGAAACTATGAAACCACATCATTATTTAATCCTATAATTAAATTGCCATTTCTTGCTACTTTAATTATTAATATAATAATTGCAGGTACGGTTTATGGCCTATTATATGCAGCTTATTTAGGAAGTAAAAACAGTAAAAACTTCTTCAAAGAATTTAAAAAACAAAACTTCAAACATTTTAGAATAATTATTCCAATAATAATATTATCAATTGTAGTATTTTATTTTATTTTAGATAGAAATATTTTTATTCCTCTGTCTTTGCTTCTTCTTGTATTGGTTTCTGCTATTTTATTAATACAAATAATAAAAGTAATAGAAGATATATCACTATACAAAATGATTGATGTAAAAAAACTAGTAGAAGGAGATTGGTTGGCTTCTGATGTAATTAAAAATAATAAAATAATTTGTAAAGTAAGAAATATAGGTTTAACAAAAGAAGACATAATTGGTTTAAAGAAAAATAAAATCAACAAAGTTTTAGTAAAAGAGGGAATTCCATTTATTCCTGGATTTTTATTTGGATTTATAATAAGTATTGTATTTGGAGATTTATTATTTTTGTTTTTCTAAATTGAATGAAAAAATTATTTTGCTGCATGTACAGTTCAGCCCAAGCTGACAAAGAGCTACTTTTTCCGCTTTAAATTTAATCCTTTTAATTGTTATAATATTTCCAGTTGTTGCAATAGTAATATGGGGTGTAAATTTTTCATAGCTTGCTTTTTTTACATAATTCTTCACAGTATCTATAGTGTGATGATCTACTTTTTCTGATTTATAAAAAACATTTCTGCTCGGAGTAAGCGAAAAATAAGGCCTTAAACCATCAATTATACTTTCATGAAATTCCTGCAATTTCTTACTTTTATTTATTTTAAGAGCAAGAGAACCAGTTAAGGCTGTTTTATACATGTTTTCAATTTCAACATCAATATTTGAGAATTTAGCTACAATTTTTCTCGTAATATCTTTAACAACATTTAAATATTTTGTGTCTATATAACCAATAGCTAATGAAATATGGGGTATTGAGTTTCTATTATTAAGAATCAAAATTTTCTCTCCCAATTTAATCTGTTTTCTATTCATAGAAATAATCTTTTTTGATATTTCCTTTGGCAAAAGAATTACAACATCTAATGCTAAATATTTCATATGTATAAAGAATATTTGCTTATTATAAATTTTCCTAAGGATGTCTCCTCTTTAACTTGTAAAATTCTTTTTTTAATCTGTCTTCATCTACAGGTTCTGCTTTAGGTTTTTCTGTAGGCATGCTTTCAATTAAAATGTCTTTAACTTTCTTTAAATGTTCTTCATTATCTTGCTTTCCGCTCCAAGAAATTTTCATAGCATCATCTTTACTCCTAGGTATTATATTTATAACAAAATGATCAAACTTTTGCCCGGCTAATTTTCCCTCAGAATCTAGAATATTTAATCCTTCTGAAATTGTAGACAATGCAAAAGCTAATTTTTTAATTATTTTTCCTATTGTTTCTGTTTCTTCATCATTAAGTTCTGCAAATAATCTAATATGTCTTTTAGTAAACAACAGCATATGTCCATTGTTTACAGGATTTATCTCCAAAACACATAAAAAATTTTGATCTTCATAGATTTTGGTTGTTGGAATTTTACTTTCATTCATTAAGCAAAAAGGGCATTGAGGTGCTTCCTGTTCAAACTGAGCCATTACTTCTTTTAATTTTTCTTCTCTTTCTTCTTCAGGCAGTGACTGAATATATTCCTGTATTTGTTCCAGTTGTTCCTTTGTTAATTTTGGCATAGAATTTAGTATTTTATTTAATTAATAAAACTTTAGATTTAATAGATTAAACAACAAGCCAAAACCAGAAAACTATAGCAAGAATAATTCCAATTACATAAAGCAAAGGTATTCTAAATTTTCCAATAACAATCCAAGGATAATAATTAGCAAATTTTGGATTCCATGCCTCTTTAAATTTGATTTCAGTGTTTACAACAAACCAGAAGAAATCCTCAATTACCATTCCAGAAAAATAAGCAGACAATAAAATGCCTAACAATTTTAAGCTAAATCCTGCAATTGCCAAGGGCAAAATAATTATAATTAATGGCAAGTAAATAAAAAACAGCCAAAAATGATATCTAGTTAAAGACAAATTCTTAGCAAATCTTATTTTCCATCCATATTTGTTCTTATCCCATGCATTTCTTCCCTCAACAGAAGCTTCCCAAAAAGAATGAGCTATCATTGCAGCCCAAATAATAGAAAAAATTAACATTGTTTGCATATTATCGCTAGAAATTTTAAATTAATAAATCTTTGCTTATCCAACAGCCCTTCTCATATCTACAACTTCAGCAGAACTTACATTTTCTATAGAAGATATTTCATTGCTTAAATCCTCAGAGCCTTTTGATTCATCAAGTAAAAACATTAATTTTAAGGCTTTTAAACCAAAAGCTACAGGTTCTATTATATCCTTATCTAGCAATTCTGCACCAAAATTATCTGCAGTTTCTTTAGCTTTCTTTCTTATTTCATTTAAGTCTACTTCAGGATATTCAGGCATTATTTTTATAGTTATAAACATTTTTGCCATTCTAAAAATTTCCCCCATATTATTTGAAATGCAAAATTTATTCCCATTGTTAGTTTGGCCCGCTGAAAGAACAATTAGGACAGATATATTTAGCTACAATCTTTCTACAATGAGCACACCTTACAATTTCACTCTCGCCACATTTAGGACACTTAAAATTTACAGAACCGACTAAATTAGTTATTCTAACATTACAAGAAGTACATGTTAATTCCGTTGCCATTAGCTGAGCACATTTACAAATCTTTATAAAGTTAACGATACAGAACTAATATGAAGGGGTAATATTATTTAAAGCATGGCTAGAATATTATACGGTGTCGTAAGTATTGGTCTCGGGCATGCTATGAGGAGCAAAGTAATTCTAGATCATCTGAAAAAACAAGGTCATAAAATTTTTATAGTTACAAGTCACAAAGTTTATGATTACTACAAAAATTATTATGATAATGTGTATAATATAGAAGGCTTAGAAATAGTGTTTAGAAAAAATGCAATACTAAATTTAAGAACATTAATAAAAAACCTACAAAAAGCATCAAAAAAAACATATTACAAATTAGTTAAGGTAAAAGAAGCTATTGATAAATTCAATCCAGAAATTGTTATTTCTGATATGGAAACATTTAGTACTTATATAGCCAATGAAAAAAATACTCCATCAATAACTATAGATAATCAGCATTATTTAATATATGGTAAGTTTAAAGTTCCAGAAAAATATAAATTAAGTTATTTGAAAGCATTAATGATAGTAAAGGGTATAGTATTCAAAACCAAATATTATTTAATAATGACTCTGCCTGGAAGTGTAATAGAAAATAAGCCAAATATTTTTCAGATTAAGCCAGTCATTAGGGAAGAAATATTAAAATCAAAATCAAAATCTATGGATTATGTGTTTGTTTACCAGTCAACAAAAAGCTATGACAAGCTTATTGAAATACTTAAGAGAATAAATTATAAATTTATTATATACGGGTTTGATAAAAACCAAGTTGTAGGAAATTTAATATTTAAAAAATTTGATGACAGAAAACAATTTATCAATGATTTGGCAAATTGCAAAGCAGTAATAACAAACGGAGGTTTTACATTAATTAGTGAGGCATTGTATTTGAGTAAACCAATGCTGGTAGTTCCAATAAAAAAGCATTTTGAGCAAGTATCTAATGCCTTGTATATACAATATAATAATTTTGGTGTATTCTATGATGATTTGGATGAAACACACGTAGTTGAATTTATAATGAACCTAAAGAAATATAAATTTGACAAAGTGGAAAAATGGAATAACGAACAGACATTTGGATTGCTTGACATGTTAATACGCAAAGAAACAAAATGAGCTTTTTTATATTAAGCATTATTTATTTTCTTTTTCCAGCTGCATTTGCAAATATGTTACCTGTATTTGTTAAAAATAATTTTAAATATTTAGATTATCCAGTTGATTTTTATTTTAAAATTGGTAAAAATAGGTTATTTGGAAATAATAAAACATTTAGGGGTTTTATTTTTGGTATAATTGCAAGCATAATTGTAGTTTTTTTTCAGAATTTGTTGTATAATTATAAATTTTTCCAAAGCTTAAGTCTCATAGATTACAGCAGAAGTAATTTTTTAATATTGGGTTTTCTTATTGGTTTTGGCACTTTATTCGGCGATCTAATTGGTAGTTTTATAAAAAGAAGATTAAATTATAAGCCTGGAGAAAAATTTTATGTTTTGGATCAAATCAATAGTGCAATTGGCATCTTGATTTTTGTGCTTCCATTTTATTTTAATTCCTGGAGTGTTGCTTTGTGGATAATTATTGTATGGTTTATTGGACATTTAATAACAAAATATTTAGGATATTTATTAAAAATAGATAAAGAAAAAATATAAAAAAAGGACTTATACGTCCTTAACACCTGTTTCTTCAATGTTGAATATAGCCTCTCCGTCAGGTAAATGCGGAGAATCTATCAGCTTAGCTACCCTTGTTCCTTTCTTTCCTTTTCTAAGATAAATTCTTGTCTGAGAATTATGTCCAACTATATGCCCGCCTATTGCGGCAGTTGGATCACCAAAGAAAGTATCAGGTTTAGCCATAACTTGGTTAGTTACATAAACAACCAAATTATACGCAGTTGCTAATTTTTGTAGTGTATGCATATGCTTATTCAACTTTTGTTGCCTATCTGCTAACTGGCCACGACCAGAAAAATCTGCTCTAAAGTGAGACATCAATGAATCAACAACAACTAATTTAACATTCAACCCTTCATTTTTAATTAGATCCTCAACTTTTTCAACAAGAAGCATCTGATGGTCGCTGTTAAATGCTCTAGCAACCTTTATATTTTTTAAAGTTTGTATTGGATCTAGTCCTTGGTGTTCTGACATTTGCTTTATTCTTTCAGGTCTAAATGCTCCTTCAGTATCAATATAAATACAAACTCCTTCAGCACCGCCTCTTTCTTTTGGTAGCTGCGTATTTACTGCTAGCTGGTGTGCTATTTGTGTTTTTGAACTTCCAAATTCACCAAAGCACTCAGTTATTCCTCCAGCTTCAAAACCTCCACCTAACAAAGCATCAAACGATTTAGAGCCTGTACTTATTTTTAGAATGTTTTTCCTTCTTTCTAATAATTCGTCACCAGACTCAAATCCCATGTTCATAGTATCTCTTGCAGCCTTGATTACTTTTCTAGCAGTTGCTTCAGTTATTCCTCCAGCTTCTACTAGTTCTCCAGGAGAAGCTACTGCTAAAGACAGTAAACTATCAAAACCAGATTCTTTTAATTTTTCAGCTGTAGCAGGACCAACACCTGGTAAATCCTCAACACTATCAATCTTAACCTTCTTAACGCTTTTTTCTTCAGGCATAACCTCTTGTACTTGTTCTAATATTTCAATTTTTCTACTCATCTTCCTCATCCTCCTCTTTTTCTTCATGTGCTAAAAGTAAATCTTCCATAACTTTTTGCATTAAAACTAAAACTTTAGGTATGTCATGCTTCCTTAATTGTATTATAGCATCACGCCATGTACCATCTTCATCCTTCCAGCTTTTTCTCAGGCTTACAGTTTTAAAACCAACAATACTGTCGTCCTTTAATTTCCTTTCATTAAACCATATCGCAGCCTCTAATTGACCTGCTCTAAATTTTTTTAATGGTGGTTTGTTTGTCATTTTTATCTCTCCTTGCTTCTCGCATTTTTTTCAGTTTAACCATAAGAAATAGAACTATCTAGAAACGAATATTTTTCAACCCCGCTTCCTTCATAGGTTCTTATTTCAATGAGGTCTAGTAATATAATATTATAAATAGTATTTAAAGGCTGTGCGCACAAACCCTGTCGTGCCGTCCACACCCCAAGAGAAAAATATATTTTACAGGATATAAACAATCAATTTTATACAATCATAATAATTCAAAAAGGCGCATTTAAATATTAAAAGTAATGGAAAAAAATTATGATAAAATACATATCTTTTGACTTGGATGGAACACTAGCAGATGAAACTTTTGATAGTTTAATATGGAATGAGGAAATACCTAAATTATTTGCTAAGAAAAATAAAGTAAGTTTAGAAGAAGCAAAAACAAGAGTTTATGCAGAATATTATAAAGCATTATACATAGAGAAAATAAGAAATTGGACAGATATATATTATTGGTTTAAAAGATTTAATTTTAAAGATTGGAAAGTTCTTCTCCAAGATATGAAAAAGCATGTTTTTCTTTATTCAGATACAATAGAATCTCTTCAATATTTATCTAAAAAATATAGATTGATTATAATATCAAATTCAGAAGAAAAATTTCTGAATATTAAACTTGAAGCTGAAGGGTTAAAAAAATATTTTGATAAAATTTATTCAGCACCAACTAATTTTAACATTTCAAAGAAAAATGCTGGTTTGTTTCTTGAGGTTTTAAAAAAATTAAAAATTAATAAAGAAGAAGTAATACATATTGGTGATGATCATTATTTAGATTATGAAGTACCATCAAGTGTTGGAATAAAATCATTCCACTTAGTTCGTTCAAAAAATTTAAAACAAAAACATACAATACATTCACTATTGGAATTAAAGAACAAGCTTTAAATAAATATAAAACATAATTAATTGATGAACAAATGGCTCTACTCATCAGCTATTTTTGGTATATTTAGTTTAATGCTAGCAGTTCCAATAGGTATTATAGACACGTTAAAAGCATTTGATATAATAGAACTCGGCAACTCTCAAATTTATTTATCCATTTATATTTTATCCATTTTATTCTACATTATTTTTGTTTTTGGATTTATATTAATAGGAAGAAAATTAAATAATAAAAGATTAATATATAGTGCTTACTTATTGATATTAGGTTCTATAATATTAAATTTAATTCAAATAACGTCTCCATTTTTTCCTAAATTAATGGGATTTGCATATCAAGCAGCAACATTTTTAGTTCTTGGAATGATAAGTGTGTTCTTTGGTTCTGTATTAATGAAACTAAATATAGAACTGGGAAATATATCAAAAACTGCAGGAATTTTAAATATAATTGGTGGAATTTCTATGATGACAATTATATTCTCTTTCATAGGAACAATATTATTAATACCAATTTATATTCTAGAAATAGTTTTGTTATTTAGGGTGTCTAAAAAGTTTTAAAGGTGTTTTGAAAAGAAAAGCTTAATAATTTTACTAAATTTCTATTAAAATACCAAATTTTAAATATTTTAACGATAGGTTGGAAGGAGATCCAATAATAAGACCAGTAAAAGGTTATTCTACAAAAATTGATCATATATTAATTTATCAAAGAGGTGATGCCATATTTTATTTATCCAGAACAGGAGAGTCAAGAAGATTTGATATAACATCAATTGATAATAATCCTGTAAGCGAAAGTGCAAGGCATGGTCTTCCCTGTGATAGGTTAATTTCTTTAGCTATGATGACATTACTAAGTTAAGTTCAATTACAAGTATTCGATTGGAAGATTTATTAGAAGTAAGAAAAATTGAGAAAGAGATTTTAAGATTTTAATTACATATTTTCTAATCTTTTAATTCTTTCATTCATATCGGGGTGTGTAGAAAATAAATTTGTATTTTTAAAAGGATTACTAAAGTACAAATGAGCAACAGCCTTATTAGCAGTAGAAGTTGGCTTTGCACTATCTTCTTTTATTTTTTTTAAAGCACTAGCCAATCCAGGTGGATGTCTTGTTAACAAAGCTCCATTTGCATCAGCTAAAAATTCTCTCTTTCTAGAAACTGCTAGTTTTATCATATAACCTGCAATTGGAGCAAGAATTGCTAATACCAAAGCAAAAACAAGAAAAACAGGATGTATTCCCTTCCTTTCTCCATTTCCACCTGAAAAAAAGAAAGACCTTATAAAAAAATCACTTAATAAAACAACAATTCCAACCAAAACAGCAGTCAACATCATAAATCTTACATCATAATTTTTTATATGACTCATCTCATGTCCAATTACACCTTCCAATTCAGCCCTATTTAGTTTCTCTAAAGCTCCAGTAGTAACTGCAACAGATGCTTTCTTTGGATTTCTTCCCATTGCCATTGCATTTATTGTGTTATCATTTATAACAAAGACCTTAGGCATAGGAATTCCTGCAGCAATACTTAATCCTTCTACTGTATTAATTAAATAAGCATGTTTTTTATTATCTGCTGGTTGTGCATTACTAGCACTCAATATAACACTATCTCCGCTAAACACACTTATCAAAGTTAAAAATATAGCAATGCTTACAGCAATCATGACACCAGCTACAACACTTCCTAAAATTAAACCTATTAAATAACCAAAGAAAATCATAATAATTATTACAATTAACACTAAAAAAACAGAATTTCTTTTATTAGCAGCTATATGATCATAAAAACTAACTTTTTTCATAATATTAATAATATAATATTGTTTAAATAATTTATGTATATTTATTTTATTTCTTCCTAAAGATTTCAAATGATTTTTTATCAGGCACTTGTTTTTGTGGTATTTTCATAAAGCCTGGAAATTTTTCAGAATTTCTTAATAAAGATTAATGAATATTATTCATGCGTATTAGATTGATGTAGTTTGTTTCAAATAAAATTCACAATGCATGCAAAAGAAAAGATGATTGGCTTTGGAATAGAAGTAGGGGATGTTAGGAAGGCAATTTTATATGGATCTAAAAGTAAACAAACAGATGGATTTTTATCATGTTATAAGTATTATTGTGTGGCTTATAAAATGTTGAATAAAAAAGTTTATAAGATTAAAACTGTTTATATAAGAACATGAAAACAAAGAAATGCTATGAATGCAACGGAGAAATAGTAAGTAAAAAAATAGAAGTAGTTATTTCAGGAAAAAGTTTAGGTAAATTTCCTGCAGAAGTATGTAAAAAATGTGGGGAAGAAGTTTTTGATGAACTGACATCTAAAAAGATTGATAAAACTGCAAAACAAAAAGGTTTATGGGGTTTAGCTAAGAAAATAAAGATAGTTAAGCTTGGAAGATCATTAGCAATTAAAATACCAAAAAGAATATCAGATTTCTTGGGTTTAAGGGAAGGGAAAGAAGCATTAATTAAACCTGAAAAAAATACGATTATAATAGAAAATTAAAATTTAACTTTAACAGCCTTTCTTTCTTCTTCACTTTCAGTTTTGAAAAATTCTTTTTGTATAAATCCAAATAATTTACCAATTAGATTACTAGGAAAACTTTGTAACTTTACATTCCATTCTTGCACACTATCATTATAGAATTGTCTTGAGTAAGCAATCTTGCTCTCTGTTCCACTAAGTTCTTCTTGCAATTGCATGAAATTTTGGCTAGCCTCTAATTTAGGATAACTTTCTGCAACAGCGAATATTGTTTTAAGTGCACCAGACAACATATTATCAGCTTTGGCCATATCTTTAGGATTTTTAGCATGCATAAAAGAAGTTCTTGCCTCTGTTATCTCTTTTAAAGTATCTTTTTCATGTTTCATATATCCCTTGACAGTTTCTATTAAATTAGGTATTAAGTCAAATCTTCTTTTAAGCTGAACATCAATTTGGCTCCAAGCATTATCTGCTCTATTTCTTAATCTGACAAAGGAATTATAACTAAATATAAACCAAAGAATTACTATAACAACAATTATAATAATCCAAAGAGCTAGACTTAAAGCCATAAATATAGAATTATTAATATATTTATAAGTCTTGTGGAAGATTAGTCAAAAGATTTAATAATTCTTTGAAGTATAATTTGTTAAATGCCACATATTCATGATAAACTTGATTTTACAGTTGAAGTCTTTATTGTACATAAAAATAAGGTTCTTTTAAGAAAACACGATAAATATAAAATTTGGTTGTCTATAGGTGGCCATATAGAACTTAATGAAGATCCAAATCAAGCTGCTATTCGTGAAGTTAAAGAAGAAGTTGGACTAAATGTTAAACTTGCAGGATACAATATGTTATTTTCAGATAATAATGAATATTATGAATTGATTCCGCCAAAGTTTCTTAACAGGCATAGAATAAATGAAGATCACGAACATATTTCATTAATATATTTTGCCGTATCAGATACAGATAAGTTAATGCTTTCTCAAGAGGAATTGTCAGAAGAGTGTAGGTGGTTTACTTTGGATGAGTTAGATAATTATGATATTAAAGAGAGTATAAAATTTTATGCAAGAAAAGCTTTGGAGGAGTTAAAACTTTAAAAATAAAATGCAAATAAGTTTTTTTGAAGAATTTCCAAATTCCAAAACATTAATTAAATTAGAATTAATAAAATTTTCAACAAAATTATACTTGGCAGAGTATAGTATTGAAGGTTACAAACAGTATAAAAAAGAGCTGCAAAACAAATATAAAAATATTAAAGAGATAATCTGGTGGCCAATTTTAAATGTTGATGAAGGCTACTGGTTTAGTCCTTGGTCTAAGAGAAGAGCATTATTAAGAACGTTTCATAATTTAATGAACGAGAAAATTCCAATTTTGTGGGATGCAGAACTTCCAAAAAACAGAAAGCTAATAATAACGCAGTTCTTTAAACATTTTAAAAATAGAAAACTAATAAAATTATTTATTAGAAAATACCAAGGTCAGATTCACACTGCAGAATATTTTATTGACAACTGGTTTGTGAAAAAATTCTTGGAAATAAATTGCTTAAGTTTTAATCCTAAAAAATATAACAATATAAAAATTAAGATGTTATACACTTCAATGATGCCTTGGGCAACTGAAAGTATAATTAGAAAAGAAATTAAGAAATACAAAAGACAGTATAGCGATAAGTTCTTTATTGGTTTGGGTGTTTTAGATATTGGAATTAATGGCGATGAAAATATTATTACGTCTGAAAAACTAGAAAGAGATTTAAAAATATGTAAAGAATTAGGCGTAAAAGAAGTTGTTATTTACAGGTTGGGCGGATTAAATAAAAAATTCTTAAAAATTATAAAGGGTTTTTCTGATTAATTAAGTCTATAATTTGTATATTTATTTATAATAAAGTATTTAACCAAATAAATTAATAAAGTATTTATGGGTTTAATAAAATATCTTAGGGCATTGCTTCCTCTTTCTTTATTTTCTTTAGCAGTAACAAATTTTAATACTGGTTGTGAACCAGATGTAACCCAAGTAAATTTACCTAAGAAAACAGAATTAAGTGATTTATTGCAAAATAATGCTAATAGTGAAGATCTAAGTTCTAACTTAGATGCTAGTACGGGATTTAATAGAGATGCTGCTTGCTTATCTATAAAAGCTGAAGCCAAACAAATAAAGAAATCATTGGATATAATTTTGGTTGTTGATAATTCTGGAAGTATGGGTGATAAAATAAAAGCAGTTCAAAATAATATAAATGCTAATTTCGGTAATATATTAAATAATAATCAATTAGATTATAGAGTTATAGTTTTGTCAAAACATGGTGATGTAAATTTAGGTTCAGCTCATATATGTATAACTAAACCTCTTAGTAACACAGACTGTAATCCGGTTCCCCCAAAGCCAAGTATAAGTAATAGATTTTATCATTACGATCAAGAAGTTGATAGCAGGGATTCTTTACTTAAACTTATTCAAACATACATTAAGCAAGATATAAATGGTTTTTCTAAAAATGGTTGGTCTGATTGGTTAAGGAAAGATGCAGTCAAAATAATTATAGAAGTTAGCGATGATGATTCAGGAATAAATTATTCCACATTCTTAAATGGAATAATTGATTCAGTTCCACAAATGTTCGGGACCCAAGATAACCCAAATCTTATATTTTATAGTATTGTAAGTTTAAAAGAAAATAATCCTCCAACAAAACCTTGGACTTATGCTGATGTTATTAAATTAGATATGTGTCAGGATCCCAAAGCCACTCCCGTTAGACCAGGTATTCAATATCAATTACTAAGCAATTTGACAAAAGGATTAAGATTTTCAATATGTCAATATAATAGTTTTGATGTTGTATTTAAGCAACTAGCTGCAGAAGTAACTACCAATTCTATTTTACCATGTGAGTTTGAGATACCTAGTCCGCCAGCAGGAAAACAAATTGGTGATATTGCAATATTATATACTATTGGAATGGGGCCACAATTAGAATTTACTCAAGTTAAAGATGAAGTATTTTGTGATGCTAATAAATTTTATATAGATAATGTAACAAATAAAATTGAATTATGTAAAAAAACATGTGATAGGGTCTTACAAGAAGGAGGAAAAATAGATATCTACTTTGGTTGTGATGGTAAGATATTTTAATTTTATAATATGAAATTTAGAAGAAAATTAGGATTGATTTCACTTTTACTTGGATTTGTTGCTTGCGCACAACCCGATGATAATAATAACAATAATTATGATTATGCTCATAATAGAGACCTAAGTAGTTCAGAAATTGGAAAAAGTAGAGGAACTAATCCAGATTTGTCTTTAGTTTATGATTTAGGGATGCCAGATACTACAAAAGGAAATGGAAATATAGACGATCTGTGTAAAAAATATGATCCTAGTGCAGATCCTAAATGCATTGCTTACTTATCTTTTGATAATAATAGTTATATAGATCTTTGTTCAGGAAAAAAATGGGAAAAATCTTCTGGAGTTATTGCAGTTAATCCTCCTAAAGGTTTTCCTGGAGCAGTAGAAATTAATGGAGGGGATTTTGTATCAATAAATCAAAGAAATTTAAAAGGAAAATTGAAATTTGGAACTGAAGGGGAATATACTGTTGCCTTAAAGTTTAAGATTTGTGAAGAACAAAAAGATTATTTTAAAATTGCTAATGATTTCGATGATTTAACAAATGAAATTAATTATTCAGGTATTGGTATTTATTATAACCCGCCTTTTGGATGGGGTTGTGTTTTAAAGGATTCTGAAGGAAATTTTAGATCTGCATTTCACCCAGATTTCAAAGACTTAACTCTTGCTAATTGTGAATATCATCAGATAGTTTGTGGTAGAAAAGATATAGGCAATACCCTTTATATAGCAATAGATGGAAAAGAAAAAGAAGTTGAATTATTAAGTAAAATAAATGTAGATAGTGCTAGTGACTTTATGTTAGCAAATACCCCGTTAGGTATAGTTAATTCTAACTATAATTGGCCGTGGTTACCAATAAAAGTAACAGTAGCAGATGTTCGTATTATAGGTGAATTTAGAAAATTAAAAGGTGCACCTTGCAATTAAAAATGAGAAAATTAAGTTTAACGTCTTTGGTTTTAGGAACCTTGTTATCTGTTGGTGGATGCGCAGGCCCATGCAAAGATATAAAAGACATAGGATATGTAACTCATCCTTATAAAGTTTCAACTAGATCTGAAGAAGAGCTAGTAGAAAAAGATGGAAAATTTTATCTAAGGGAAAAATGGAGAGAAAATGTATATCAGTGTGAAAGAGGTAGAAAAATAGGAAAATTTAACAGGAAATATACTGCTTTAAGGGGTGTTAACGAATTAATTAGAGAAAATTAATTTATTTTAAACCTTTAGCAAATTCTTTTATTTTTTCAATTAAGCTCTTTTTCTCCTCAGTTTTCTTAAGATTTTCAAATAGTTTTTTCTGCTCTTTAGTTAAATGTTTAGGAGTTAAAACATCTATTATAACATAAAGATCTCCCCTACCATACCCGTCTAAATAAGGCACTCCCTGCCCCTTTAATCTAAACTTAGTTCCGCTTTGTGTTCCATTAGGTATTTTTATATTAACGTCTTTCTCTAAAGTAGGAACTTTAATGTCCTCTCCAAGTGCAGCCTGACTAAAACTTATTGGAACATGCAAGTATAAATCATTTTCTTCTCTTTCAAATATTTCGCTAGGTTTTACTTTTAAAATAACATACAAATCACCAGCACTACTTCCTCTAACTCCTGCTTCACCACCTCTAGAAATCCTTAACTTAGCACCATCACCTACACCAGCAGGAACTTTTACCTTTACATTTTTATTTTTTGTAACTCTGCCAGTACCATTGCATTCTTTGCATTTATGTAATATACTCTTGCCTTCACCACCACACGCATTGCAGGTACTAACTTGTGAAAATACACCAAAAGGAGTTCTTCTGCTTAATCTAATTTGTCCAGTGCCTTTACATTCATCACAAGAATCCAATTTTCCGTCTTTGCTGCCAGTGCCTTTACATTCATCACAAGAATCCAAAATTTCAATATTAATATCTTTTGTACAGCCAAAGATAGCATCTTCAAAATTAATTTCCAGTTCATAAGCTAAATCTCTTCCTCTATTTTGATTTCTTTTTCCACCTCCATGAAAAAACATATTAAATATGTCATCGCCAAACATATCTCCAAAAACATCTCCAAAATCAAAATCCCTGAAAATATCTTCTTGAGAATATCTTTGTTGAAATCCAGTAGAACCAAACTGATCATACTGCGCCTTTTTTGTATCGTCACTTAGAACAGCATAAGCTTCAGAAATTTTTTTAAATTTTTCATTAGCATCTTTTTCTTTGCTTATATCTGGATGATATTTTTTAGCTAATTCTCTATAGGATTTCTTGATTTCATCTTTAGAAGCACTTTTATTTACACCTAAAGTTTGATAATAATCTTCAGTCATTATTCATTTCCTCTTTGTAGATATATTTATATGATATGTTGCAGATAGGTTGTTTGCTCTAACAAATAAAATAGAATCTACAGGTAAAGTCATTAAATCCACTGTTTCTAATTTTTCAGATGAAGCCCTATCTAAAAAAGGTATATCTCCCCTATTACCGGCAACTAAATCATTTAAATTAGCCATGTACTTAGGTCATCTCACATCCAGTTAATAAATTTAATTAAAAAAATAAAAAATTACTTTTCATTATCGTCTACAATTTCTGCATCAACAGCGTCATCTTTTTTACCATTTTTAGTAACCTCTTCTTCATTAGCTTTATTCTCTTGTTTCATTGCTTCCTGATACATCTTTGTAGACACTTCATGTAACTTTTTATTAATGTCTTCCATTTTTTTCTTTAATTTCTCTGTTTCATTATTCTTAATTAGGTCTTTTAATTCATTTTTTTCTGCTTCAATCTCTGCTATTTTTTCTTTAGGAAGTTTTTCTCCAAAGTCTTTAACACTTTTTTCTATTGTGTAAACTAAAGCTTCTGCCTGATTTTTTGTTTCTATCCCTTCTTTCTTCATTTTGTCTTCATCTGCAAATTCCTCAGCTTCTTTTTTCATTCTTTCAATTTCATCTTTATCTAGCTTCTGAGCACCAGTAACTCTAATGCTCTGTTCTTTTTTAGTAGCTAAGTCTTTAGCACTTACATGCAAAATACCATTTGCATCTATATCAAATGTAACTTCTACCTGTGGAACTCCTCTTTGAGAAGGAGGTATTCCAATTAAATCAAATCTTCCTAAACTCTTATTGTCACTAGACATCTCTCTTTCTCCCTGCAATACATGTATTGTTACTGCTGTCTGATTATCTTCTGCAGTACTAAATACTTGGCTTCTTTTAGTTGGCACTGTAGTGTTTCTTGGTATTATTGGTGTTCTAACACCACCTAAAGTTTCTATGCCTAAAGTTAAAGGTGTAACATCTAACAATAAAATATCTTTAACTTCTCCGCCTAAAACCCCGCCTTGAACAGCTGCACCCATTGCAACACATTCCATAGGATCTAAGCCTCTCTCAGCTTTCTTATCAAGAATATTTTCAACAAAATTCTTGACAATAGGCATTCTTGTAGGTCCGCCAACAAGAATTATTTTATTAATTTGTTCACTTGTTAATTTTGCATCTTTCAAAGCTTGCAAGACTGGCTTTTTGCATCTTTGTATTAAGGGATCAACAAGCTCTTCAATCTTAGCTCTAGTTAATTTCATCTGTAAATTATTTGAGCCATGTATAAATGGTAAATTTATCTCTGTTTCCATAGTTGTACTAAGTTCAATCTTTGCTCTTTCAGCAGCCTCTCTAATTCTTTGTACTGCTGTTTTATCATCGTTTAAATCAATTCCAGTTTGTTTTTCAAACTCTTTAATTATGAAATTTATAAGAACAACATCCATATCAGTTCCACCTAATTGAGTGTCTCCGCTAGTTGCTTTTACTTCAAAGACACCACCACCAAATTCCATTATTGTTACATCTAAGGTTCCACCGCCTAAGTCAAATACTAAAATTTTAGCCTCTTTGTCTTGTTTGTCTAAGCCATAAGATAAAGAAGCAGCTGTAGGTTCATTTACAATTCTAACAACTTCTAAACCTGCAATTTCACCAGCATCTTTTGTAGCTTGTCTTTGATCATCATCAAAATATGCAGGAACAGTAATTACTGCTTTGTCAACTTTCTCTCCCAAAAATTCTTCTGCATCTTTTTTTATTTTTTGTAATATAAAAGCAGAAATCTGTTGAGGTGTATATTCTTTTCCAAATATTTTATACTTAAAATTACTACCCATTTTTCTTTTAGCACCAATTATTGTGCCTTCAGGATTAGAAACAGCTTGTCTTCTTGCAGGTTCTCCAACTAGCATCTGCCCATCTTTTGTAAATGCAACAACACTTGGAAATGCCTTGCCATATAAACTTGTACCTTCAGCGCTTGGTACTATTACTGGTCTTCCAGCTTGTAAAACAGAGGCTGCACTGTTTGAAGTTCCCAAATCTATTCCTACGATTTTAGTCATTTTTTCTTCCTCCCTAAACTTATTTTCCTATTTTTTGCAACACATTTATGTTTAGCATAATCATTTTCAAAATAAAATAATCTCCAGCATAATGGACATTCATAAGGATTTCCCAATTGATTTGATTCAACTATTGTAACGCTCATTTTTCCTCCTATTGATACATTCTCCTTGATGCATATCCTGATGTATTAGATCTTGAATAGCCAAAAATTGAAACATAACCAGCCCTGTCTCCTGATACTTCAACTTTAGTAGCTCCTCTCATTACATAACTTGAGCAGCCGCCATGATCATTTAATTGACACATTTTATTCTTCTCTCCCATAAAATTGAACAACACTGTCTAAAGTTCTAATAGGACATGAAACCCCTTCTCTCCTCATTCTAGAAAAAACATTTTCAACTATAAAATCAACAGCATAACGTGCATCTTCTCCAGTTATACCCCTCTTATGTAAAATTGGTACTATTCTAAGTGCTGCATGAGCATAACTTAAACTTCCTTTTGTGTACATTATTCTTTCCCCCCGCATTTGCTTATTCTGACTTTACTTGGCCTCAAAACTTTGTTCTTTAAAATATAACCTTTCTGTAATTCTTCAACAACAACATCATTTTCATCTCCGTTTACAATATCTATAACTTCATGTTTGAAAGGATCTAATTTTTCACCAATAGCATTCATTGCAACAACATCTTCTTCCTGTAAAATCTTATTCAATTGTTTATAGATCATTTCGATACCATTAGCAATTTCCTTGTTTTCTTTTGTAACATCCAAAGCTTTTTCAAAATCATCTACTATATTTAATAATTTAGCAACCAATTTATGATTTGAGTAATTTGCAAACTCTTCTCTTTCTTTTTCTACTCTCTTTATATAATTTTCAAAATCAGCTTGTAATCTTTTTAAAATATTAGTATAATCATCTATTACTTTCTGTTGTTCATCTAATTTTGTTTGTAAGTCTTCGTTTTTTGTATCAAATCCCATTTTATCCCTTGTTGATCTTAAATCAACATATAGATAGTAAAGCCAACATATATATAAATGTTTCTCTCTTATAAGATATAGAGTAGGAAAATAATGAAACTAACAATCATAAGATTAAGAAAACCAGCTGAAAAAGACGTTAATAAGGATTTACAGTGGTTTTCTGAGAGTTTAGGATTATTTGGAGATAGAGATAAGGAAAAATCGTGTTTTAGAGTATTTTTAGAACTTATTAAGGCTGCAAGAAGAAAAAAACCCTTAAGTAGCGATGAAATAGCTTTAAGATCTAATTTAACAAGAGCTACAGTAATTCATCATATACACAAATTAATAGAATCTGGTTTAGTCACTCATTATAATAATCAATATATTTTAAGAGTAGAAAACTTAGAAAGCCTGATTTTTGAACTTAGAAAAGACTTAATGAGAACCCTGGAAGATTTAGAAGATATTGCAAAAGACCTTGATGAGGAATTGGGTTTAATAAAAAGGTCAAGAACTAAAAGTTCTACTATAAGCGAAGATTAATTACTTTAAAGTAATAAATTTTATATATAGGTAATATTTAGTAATTTTATGAAGGTTTTGGAAACTTTATATTTTAAAGAGAATCATGAGTTAACAAGAAGAGTATGGGATACTTTTATTTTCTTAAATCCAAAACTTCCATTTTTAAAAACAGGTATAATTAAAAAAGCTATAGAAGAGAAAGATAGAACCTATCCAACAAAGGCCTTTAAATTTAAATTATATCCTGATGAAACTGATGATAATTTTACAAGAAAATTTACATTAAGTATGAACCATGGAATAAGAGCAATTAATAGTTTAATAACTTTATATTTAAACGAAACACTTGGGGGAGATTTTAGACTGCAAGAAGTTCAGCAAAGAGATCTTTTTGATTTTTTGAGAGCTGCTTTAGAAAATAAAAATAGAGCAACAAATAAAGGAGGAAAAATAGTTAATCCAGAATTAATAGCTGAAGCTTATTCATCAATGAGAGCTATAGATTTAGGCTACAGGGTTTGTACAGTAGATCAATGTTCTGAAGTTCTGAATTCTCTTAGATATATTGATGAAATAGTAAAAAAGTTAGAGGGAATATTAGGATTTAAAGAGGGAGGGGTTGAGAGTTATTTAGAAGGGATAGTAAGCGAATGGAATACAGATTCAGGAGTTGTGGTTTATTCTAAAGAGAAAACACCTATGCCAAAAAGACTAAAATATCTCGCTCTAGATAATTCGCCCAAGTACTCATCAATATTAATGAAGATGTATAGAAAGGGATTATATCCAAACCAGATGAGGGACTATGTCGGGGTTGAAGTTATTGTTAGAGATAACGAAGAAAGAGATAGATTAATAGAATATATTAGAAGAAATACAAGCCCTACTCATGTGCTAGAAGATTATACAGACTTATCTAAAGGTCAAGGAAGTTCTGCTTCTGGAGCAGGTTATGGTATGAAAAAATTTGTATTGCGTGTTCCAGTAAAAATGGCGTATAAAATACCTATTAAAATTCCTAGAACATTAGCATATGAATCTGTGCCTGTTGAATTTCAAGTTTTAACATTAGAAGATCACAAACAAAGAATATATATTTCAGAAGCAAGTCATTTTGAATATAAGAGAAGGCAATTTATGGAGTTATTCCCTGTCTTATTTCCAAAACAAATTTATGCATCTTTGTTAGCTTAGAAACCTTAATTATATTAAAGTATTTACAATTATTATGGATGAATTTACAATATTACCAAAGGAATTAAAAAAGAAATTAGATTCAAATGAAGATTTGTTTTTATTAGATGTAAGAAATCCAAACGAGCACGAAATAGCAAAATTACAAAACTCCAAATTAATCCCACTAAATGAACTAAAATCAAAATTGCATGAAATTCCAAAAGATAAAGAAATAATTGTTTACTGCCATCATGGAAACAGGAGCAGAGAAGCATTAAAAATTTTAAAAGAAAACGGTTTTCATAATGTCAAAAGCTTAGTTGGCGGAATTGATGTGTGGTCAAGATTTATAGATTCTTCTATACTGCAGTATTAAATTATAAAATATTAAGAAAATTTCCAATACTACACACTCAAAAGTTTACCAAAAGATTTAAAAAGAATTTCTAATTGCTTAATTATAGGCGGCCATAGTGGCTTGGTTCCATCCGATCCCATATGTTTGACAAAAAAACAGGGTTGTTCGAACTCGGAAATTAAGCAAGCCCGCGTTCCGTATTGTACTGCGCTCAGCGCGGGAAGTGCGGTTAGCTGCCACCTTTATTTTTCAACTAAAATTCTTTCAGCTTCTCTTTGAAGAATAAATAACCAATCCATAAAACACCCAATCCCATATCAAATATAGCAGAATTTAATTTATAATTAATTTGTTCATAAGTTAAAGTAGTCCAGATATAATTGTTAACATATCCAAAAAACCAAAATCTAGAAGTTAAAGGCCACAATAAAGGAATTCCAGGATAGCCTAAAACCATATCTGCAATTATATGGGATAAAATACCAAATGAAAAAAACAACCCATACCTTTCACCATTAAGTCTCCTATCTATAACAATACAAACAAAATAGATTAATAAAAAACCAGCAAAAGCCATGAATAAACTGTGTGTAAAGGTTCTATGTATGTTTGTTCCAAATACCCATCCAGCTATAAAATCTATATCAGGAAATAAAGCTCCAAACAAAAGCAAAAACCATTCTGGCCTTTTTATTTCAAATATTCTCGTCTTTACTAAGATCTTACCTATCAGCCAGGCAAATACTAAATGTCCAAATGCAAATGGCATAGTTTTACAGAAAAAAGCAACAGTTATAAAAAACATGCTATTTGTATATTCATGAAAAGATTAAACAAAAACAAACTTAAACAAATAGCCTTGGAAAGAATTAATATATTATTTCAAGAGGCTAAATCAAATCCATCAAAAGCAAATAGGTATGTAGAAATCGCTAGAAAAATAGGTATGAAAGTAAACATACCCATACCAAAGGAATACAAAAGAAGATACTGCAAACACTGCAATAATTATTTTCAATCAGGAAATTACAGGGTAAGAACCAGAAACAAAATGGTTGTTTATTATTGTTTAAACTGTAAGAAATATATGAAATTTAAAATTAATTTTTAACACCAAGCCTAGCAGGCATTGCAATCCAAAAAATTATATACAAAATAATTCCAAATCCAATGCTGAATAAAGTGAATACTATCCAGATTAGCCTGACAATAGTGGAATCTATTTCAAAGTATTCTGCAATTCCTCCGCAAACACCTCCAAATTTCTTGTCTTTTTCAGATAAGTATAATTTTTTAACCATAGGAATTTATAAAAAGTTTTTATATTTAAATTATTCTAAAAGCCAAATGAGTCAGTGAATTCCTTGATTTTTCTGTAATCATCAAGAAATTTAATACCATCTTTTGTTATAATGTAAAATTTATTTCCCTTTTCAAATTGCTCCCTGACCATATCCTTAGAAAATAATTCAGTTAAATAAATCTGCATCTTTGTATGTGATAGGTTTGATTTGTAAAGTAAATGTGTTGGTTTGATTCTACCGCCTTTCTCATGAATAGAAATAAGCATATCATATATTATCCTTAATTTGTCTCTTCTTTCATTCATTTCCTTAGCACCAAGATCAAATTACCAAGTAAAATAATATACGCCAATAGACTTATAAATTGACCGGCTATATATAACCCAAATATTTGATAAGCACTCATTCCAATAAATATTAAATTAGATATGGCCAATAATAAAAAGGAAAAGAAAACCAAGTAAGGGCTCTTGCTCTTTTTTTCTTTATAATTATCATAAGCATAAGGAACCATATAGACAACAAGCAGTACAAAAGAAAAGAAATAAAAAAAGGTCAAAGACCAAGCTTGTTTAACTAAGATTGCACACAATAAAGCAATTAAAAGTAATGAAAGTATAACTCTTTTATTTCTTACATTTGAAGCAAGGCATGATAAAATAATATAACCACCTAATATAAAAAAAGTATGCGATATTAAACCTAAAGTATAAAAATAACTCGGCTTAATAATAAATAAAAAATTCGAAATTTTTTCAAATAAACCATAATCAATTATTGCAAAATTGCTCACGGCACCAGCAAGAAATCCAGCAGTCATGGAAAGAAAAGCTGCTGCTAGATATTTGTAATTTGTATTAGAAGACATTTTATATACTTTATAACTATAAAAAGAAATTCCGAAAGTTATAAGCATAGATATAATATAGAAAATTAATTCAATTGAAATAAACCAGAAAGGCCTGAATAATATATCATTTATTGCAGCCATAGTCAAATATCAAGAATTTGATTTATAAAGTTTGTGAATCAAGATTCTGGATTAAGTTTACATAACCTATTTATTAATGGTTTAATATATAATTAGTAGAAATCGTAATAAATCAAAACCCAAAACAAAAGAGGAGATCTGATGATCTCTTCTTATTATACTCCAAGTGTTTTATGAATAAATAAAAGGAGGTGATATATATTCTTCAAACAAAAGAAAAGACAATATACAGCAATGAAACTGTTGATGATTTTTTAGACGAAGACGAAATATCAATTGAAGAAGCAGGATTTATGGAGGGATATAATATTACATATTAAAACCACCTAAATAAAGAATTATTATTTATCTTTCTTGGTTTAAATTCTTTTTTTACAATTTCTCTCCATTCATTCTTGACCCACTTTCTCTCAAGTTTAATTAATTCAGTAAAACCTCTTTTTTTCAGATCTTTGTTTACAATACCGCCTTTATGCGGGTGTTTAAACAGTTTTGGCAAAGGGCTGTTAAATCCGTGGCTGTAATGTACTAATTCATGTGCAATTGTAAGATTTATTATAAAGTCAGGAATATTATCATCTTTAAAATACCCATTTATAACAATTTCACTGTCGCCATTATTTAGTTTTTTAATATGTCCAAACTTATTTTTCCATTTCCCTTTGAACATAATATTAATATTGTTCTTCTTTTCTATGTCTGAAAATGCATTTATCCATATCTCCTCAAGCTTTACTCTTAAATATTCATTATTTCTCATAAAAAAATACTACTAAAAGTATTTTATTAATTTAACTCATTTAAAGAATTATAGTTTGGATCTATTAGGCAGTTCAATTTTGTATACAAATTCCCTAAGCTTTCTCATTGAACTATCATAGTATTCCTTGCTTATATTTCCAGAAGCATAATTGTCTCTTAACATAATAGCTCTTCTTGCAATCTGCGACCTAATGTTTGATTGAAGATTGTTTTCAGAGGAAATGCTGTTTTGTGTATTTTTTACAATACCAAGCTGCCTTTCTTTATAAGTTTTAATCCCTAAATCAAAAAATTGCTCCAATTTTTTTAACTTTTTCATTTGTGAGCTTTCTACAAAAAATATTACCAATAATAATATTATAAATAAAACATAAATCATAAAATTTTTATTAAGATAACTAAAAAAATCCTGTTTCGATTTTACATAAAATACATCAGAAGCACTGCTTACAACATTCCCGCTTGAAACCTTTATATAAAGCAAGTAAGTTCCATCTTTAATGTAGTCAGGTAATTTGATTGTTTTAATATAATTAATTTGCATTTCAAATATTCTTGCTTCACTTTCTTCTATAATTTGATTATTTTCTAAATCCCTAATATAATAAGTGATATTTACATCTGTCTGCCCAGTTATCGTCTTTATATTTGTTATCGTTGTTTCAAATATTAATTTACTGCCAGAGCTTAGGGTGTTGTTAAAAATTTTTAAAACAACATCAAATAAAGGTTCTGGTGATGAGACCTCAAGAATAAAAGGAATTTGTTTAACTTCATCCAGATAGCTGATTTTTATTTTTTCAGTATATAATTCAGGTTTTAGATTTTTGTCTGTACGTATTGCAATTTTATATTCTTTAATTTCACCAGGTTCAATTTCAAATTCTTCTTTAAATAATCCAGAAGTGGAGATGAATTTGGCTACATTAGTTAGATCTATTTTAATTTTAATCGTTTCTTTGCCATTGTTTGTAAATATAATATAATGATCTACTGTACCGCCTGCAAAAGTTTTTAATTTAATTACTTTATCACTTATAGATATTGGATCAGGAACTTCTTTAATAGTGGGTGTTACTGGTAATGCTGCAACAGCACCCCTGCCACCCCCACCACTTCCACCAGAAATTGCTGATTGACTTGGAGCAGGAGCTTGAGTAGATACAGTAAATACAACTTGATTTGAATCATTAACTAAGCCAACACTGTCATTTGCATAAAGTCTTAATGTATGTATTCCATCGCTTGCAGTAAAAGTTATATTATCTGTAATTGTAATATTTGCTCCACTATCTAAATTATACCATATTGTACCTATAGAAGAGAAAGAATCATTTATAGAAAAATTAAGAAGTATTGTCGTTGTTGTATAAGTAATATTTTCTGGCAATGATAAAACAAGTGAAGGCGGCATAGTATCCACATTAATTGATACAGATAAAGAAGAGTAAGTAGCTTTAGAATGATAATTTGGATCTTCTTTCAACCCAGTTAATAAAAAAACTAAAAATAAAAAAATAACTACAGAAAATATTAGTATTTTAGAGTTGTAATTAAAGTTACCATTGCCCATTATTGTTCATCTGAAGAGCCTCTTTTTTTATACCACAGCATTGCAATTATTATTAAAACAATTATTATTAAAACAAGTAAGTACGTTTTGTTAAATTCACGTTCTTCTTTTTTTGCAGGAGGTGTTAAGTCTAATGGTTTTGGTTGTGGTGAACCTCCAAGAATAACCAAAGGTATAGTCTGTTTTATTCCAGATCCAAGTTGGACAACACTAGAGCTACTAGGAGGTATTGTTTCAACTAAAATTCCCAATGTATAATTTACATCAGTTGCATTTAATGGTACAGAAACTTTAAGGTTAATTTTAACATCAGACTTTCCAAAAGGAACAAAATATTCTGTAATATTATCAGTTATTTGTATAAATTGATGTCCAGAAACTACTTTTGCTCTTGCTTTAATATCTTCATTGCCAATCATATTTTGTAGTAATAAATTAAACTCCACAGTTTGGCCTGGAGCCATTACTAAAGGATTAGTATCCCAATAAGGAGTAGTAACTCCAAAACCATAAACTATCGGTAGCAAACAAATTACTAAAATTATCAATATTACTAACTTTACAAATTTTATGCTATTTGTAGTGTCCATGATCCACCTCTAAATGTTGAATAAGATTGTTGTGTTAAACCTGTCATTACTCGAGTTAAACAGAAGTATAATTGCTCTTGTCCAGTAGCACCGTTATTTATACTGAAGTTTCCTCTTGCCATACTAGAACCAGAAACGTTCATATAAGTATTATTTCTTAAATCTATACCTGAAGTTGCATTAAAATCGCATTCAAGAAGAGGAGAACCCCCTGCTACCTGATCAACAGTAAAGTTTGAAACATTGATAAATGTTGTTGCATTTGATTCACCCATTAAATTTATTGAATTAATACTAATATTGCTTGCAAGAACATTTGCATTTCCTGTATTATTCATTAATATAGGATCGTTGCTTGCTGTTATATTTGCACTGCCTATACTAACACTAGGCCATGTTAAAGCACTAGGAGCCATGACAAATGCTATAGTAGAACTTAATGTAAAACTGATAGTTCCATTTGAACCATTTGCTCCAGAGCTATCTGTAACATTAGCACTTGCGCTCCATGTTCCAGGACCATCAAACCAGTAAAGTGGAACAGTGCACCTGAATACTCTTGCTGTAGAATTAATGTCAAACAGATTCTGACATGTTGCGTTATATCTGTCAGTTTCTCCTGTTCTGTTAAGATGGCCTTGAACTGCAGTCAAAGTTCCTGCACCATCAGGATCTGCAGCAACATAATCAAAACTTACATTTGTAATTCCAGCCTCTGTAATACTCTGTGCAGCAATGGTTGTAACATTTATAACAATAGGAGCTGTATTAGCAATTGTAATATTTACAGTGGTTGTCTGCGTAGTAGCCCTTCCAGTGATAAAATCAAAAAAATTAAAATCAAAGAAGCCAGCTGACACAATTGGAATAATTAACAAAACTGTTAATATGAAAATAAAAAACACCAACCTTTTTTCCATAAAGTTTATACCTTAAATTAATTTATAAATGTTACTGAAGTTGAAAAATATCAATGAAATATATTTAAATTATACCAATAGTCCATGAACCAGCTCTAAATGTTGAATAAGATTGAGGTAATAATACACCAACTTCTTCTAAACAAAAGTATAATTGTTCTTGTGCAGTTCCATCATTTATAGTGTAGTTTCCTTTATTTAATGCTGCACCAGTTATTGTTACTAAAGTATTGTTGGCTAACCTATTACTAATTGGAGCATCAGTAGCACATCCAGATAAATCAGGATTTGAAGTAAAGTTGGAAGAGTTTATCCAGTAAGAACCAGTAACTTCTCCAATTAAATCTATTGCAGTAACAGTCACACCGCCTCCAACACCTATATTAACATTTCCAGTATTGTTTAATATTATTGGATGATTTATAGATAATTGGTTAACTTGGCCAGAAATAATAGTTGTAGGCCATCTTAAAGCAGTAGGTGCCATTACAAATGCTTTTGTTGATTCAACTGTAAAGCTTACACTATTATTTGAAGCATTTAAATTATTGTTACTAATATTTGCGCTTGCAGTCCATGTTCCTGCACCGTCAAACCAGTAAAGTGGAACAGTACACCTGTATACTCTTGCTGTTGAGTTTAAGTCAAACATATTCTGGCATGTTGCATTATACCTGTAAGTTTCTTCTGTTCTGTTAAGATGGCCTTGAGCTGTAGCTGTAGCACTAAATCCAGCAGGATCTGCAGCAACATAATCAAAGCTTACATTTGTTATTCCAGCTTCTGTAATACTTTGTGCAGCAATGCTTGTAACGTTTAGTACAATAGGACTGCCACTACTAATTGTAAATGTTTGTAAATCTGTCTGGTTCATGTTATTTTTTGTATCATTTCCATAGAATCTCCAATATACAGTTGTACCAGGCACACCAGTTATTAAACTTGTATTTGTAGAAACATTTCCTGCGCCAAATGTTATTGCTGATGTATTGTAAAATCCGCTACTGCTAAAATTAATTTCAAACATATAAGTGTTTAATCCTATATAATCTCTCCATGTAGCATTAAATACAACAAGTGTATTATTATAGACTGTTGTTGTATTTCTCTGAACATCATACCATTCTGGGAACGGTGATGGGAAACTAGTTACTGTATGTGAAATTGTTCCATTAGTTCCACTAGTAGAGTTTCCTGCATCTGTACTTGCATCACATGCACCATCTGTTCCAGTTCCAGCAGTACCAAGTTCACTTGTATTAAAGAAACCAGCAGCAGTTACCAAAGCTCCATACCTATAAACTATTCTACCTCCGCCAGCACCACCCCCTCCACAAGAATCACTAGTTCCACTTCCACTAGCACTTCCTCCATTCCCACCCTTAGCAGTAATTCTACCAGTGCTGCTTAATGTTAAATTTCTAGATATTAAAATAACATGTCCTCCACTTCCGCCTCCACCACCAGACTGGTCTGTTGAACCTCCAGCACCACCAGCTGATCCATTTACATCAATAAGTCCATGTATATAGATAAATCCATTGCTTGCATTAACTCTAAATCCAGCACCACCATCACCACCAATTGCAGCAGTTGCATCAGTTGCATCACTAGCAGAGCCGCCTCCGCCAGCACCAAACAACAATGTTAAATTAGTACCATCACTTGATGTAAGTCCTCCTTTTCCTTTTGTTCCAGCAGAACTATAACCTCCTTCTCCTCCAACACCACCGAAACCAGCACCACCACCTCCAGTACTGTCTCCTCCACTTGCTCTAGTTCCTCCACCCCCACCCCCACCATTAGGATTATTTGATGCAGTACCAGCACTTCCTGTATTGTTTTCTCCTTGTGTAGCAGTACATGTGTTTCCAGAACATCCTGTGCCATTCCTGCCACCTCTGCCAGATCCAGAAACTATTGAAGTAGAGTCTATAGTAAAGTTACCCTCATCACCTAAACTTATATTTACATATCCTGTTTGCCCACTTGCATTGTAAGGGCAAATTAGTAATGTGCCAGTATTAATTACTTCGATTTTATCATAAGCAGTAACTTCTCCACATAGTGTTTGTGAACCCCCACTAATTGTAAGTGTTGGATCTACAACTATTTCATCATTAATTGATTTATTATTGATGCCATAATCCTTAGATAAGTAAACATAGACTATATTGGAATGTGTTTTCTTAACTTCTATGTTATATCCTGCTTCTCTCTCAGATTTAAAGTCAACTTCAAACTTGCCAGACTTCATATATCCGTCATAATAATCAATAACATCAATAGGAGAGCTTGAACTTATTCTATACCTCACTTTGAAATCATTAGCTGGTAATAGGAATTTGTTTTCAATTTTCCATTTATATCCTTTGTTATATTTCGCTTTGCTAAATTTCCTTCCTTCTATGTCTTTCTTTATTTCCTTTGAATCAAATTCTATATCTATTGTTGTATCTTCAAATGTTGAAGTATAAGTAAATTCATCTTTTGAATCAAGAGGAATAGCCTCATCAAATAATTTTCCATTAATAATTGGTTTGTGTATAATCAAAGTCTTCTTATTCTTATTCTTCAGAGTAATTTCTTCTGCAGAATAACTTAGAACATTAATGTCTTCTATATTATTTTTTGATATTGTAATATTTCTTTCTTCTATTATACTATCTATTGTACTAATTTCACTTTGTATTGTATAATTTGGTGAAGTAGGTATGGTTATATTGTCAAATGTCTCAGTAATATTACTTTGTGTTAAGTTTACATCTTCAGTTAAATTAGTTTCATTAGTTGTTTTTAAAGCCTTATCTTTCTCAGTTTTTCCAACTGTAATTTCAGTTAAATTTTCTGCTAGTATTGTATTATTGTCTATTATTCTTGAAACTAAACTGTAATTTCCTGATTTAGTTGGAACAGGTATTTCAAATACAGTGCTGTTTATTGTCAAATTGCTTATATTGTATCCGTAAACAGTTTCATTATTAATAGATTTATTACTAATTTCAGACAAGAAATTATTTACAGGTTTTGTATAATTTTTATTATCAAATTCCAATTGTACAATGCTTGAGTTAGGTATAAAATTATTTATTTCAAAGTATATGCTTTCATTTACAGTTCCGCTTTCATAGAATGCAAATCCAGTAATTTCAGGTCTAACAAGCAATAAAGTTAAAATAAACAACCCTAAGACACCTAAAATTGCTGTTGTTTGAAGTGCTTTTGTCTTGATATTTTCTTTCTTAATTTCACTGCTGCACACTTCTAATTTATTTCTATAATTTTCTATGCATTTGTTGTAATAATTAACCCATTGTTCGCAACTTCTATTCTTCAATACAGTGTTTAGTTTAGATTTGTATTGGTCATAAGTAATTCTGCCTTCTCTGTATTGTTTTTCTAGTTCCTGACTAAACTCAATTATCTTTCTCTTGTATTTCTGGCAAAGCTGAATATTCCTAATTAACTCAATCTTTCTCCTTTCTAGATTAGTTAATGATTTCATTTCTTAGCCTTCCCTCTAGCTTTGTGATATGAAGTCCAGATTGTACGGTCGTTTCTTCTAAGCAAAACTGCAATCTGGTGGAAACTCAAATTACAAACATCTTTCAAATACAAGCAAATATTTTCTAAAACTCCAAGGTTTCTGTCTCTAAAAATTTCAAAAGGAATATAATATTCACAATCAGAAATTACAAAAAATTCTTTTTTCTTTTTTCTTGCTTTGGAATGAGTAACCCAGATAGTTCTTTGGTCTCTGTTAAGCAAAGAAGCAATTTCAGAAAAAGCAAGTTCTTTATTTTCTTTTAAAAATTTAACAATAGACTCCAAACAGCTTAATTCATCATTGGAAAAAATAGCTACAGGAATTCCTTCTTTTGGTTTTTTTATTAAATTTGTAATATCTTCTTCTGTGTAGCCTTGTTTTTTCAAAACATCAACAATTTCAAGAAATTTGTTTTTTAATTTATTAGAATCTACATAATTCTTACTTACTCTGTTAGATTTCAATACTTATTAAATAAGTATAATTACTTATAAATATTACTTTTTTACTTATTAAATAAGTAATTAATGTACTATAAAATATATTTAGAAAACTATAGACTACGAACATAACTTATAATTATAAACCTAACTTCCCTACCAGCAGGTTCTTCCCTGTATAATTTTTGATTTAGTGTTAATCTTAAATCTCTTTCAGGATCTGAACCAGGTAGCGGGTTATGCAAAGTTACAAAACCATACATCTGTAAATCACAAAGAGCATCTGAAAGCATTGTTTTTTTATAGTTATCAACAAACCTTTCATTTCTCGAGAAAGTATCATCTAATTCACCAAAAGTAAGAGATCTGTCAGTTGAACCTTGCAATCTGGCTGTTACAGCTCTAATTACCTGACTTTCACAAAGTAAACGTCTTTGATCATAAGAAAGAACACCATTTTCTAAACTAGGTTTCCTTAATGGAACAACATCCCCCATATAAAAATTTAATGAAGAAAAGTTTAATTAAGCTTTCTTAAATTTAGCAACAGTATCTAATAAATCAACATGACCCATAAACATAGCTCTACAACAATATCTTTCTAAACCTAAATCATCCATGACTTTTTTAGGATGTTCTCCTTTAGAAGTTCTATCTTTGTATTCATCCCAAAGGTGTGCTATGGTTTTACCGCAGCTGAAACAAGATATAGGTATTATCATAATAATTGTGAATAAAATATATTTTTAAAGCTTTCTAAATCTGACTCTGGTAAAACCCCCAATAATAATATATAAAAGAAAGTTCTTAGATCTTATTATTAATGACTTTGGCAATCTCTATAACATTATCTTGTATTGATGATGAACTAAGTTCAATATCATAATTTCCTCTTTTAAATATTATATTACCTTGATAAATTACACATGATGCATCCCCTATGCCTAAACTAGGCTTATCTGAACATGTTGAATCAACACTAGACTTTATATTTTGATTGGTATAATCTGTAACTCTAAGGGCAAGAGAAACAGCCACATGTTTTCCTATTGGCACGACATACCATACACGCTGACATGAATAACTTACAATATAGGGTTCGCTTCCAGAATCATCTTGTATTTTATCTATTGACCCTGCAGATATTATCTCATTATTAGAAAGAATGTTACAATCCAATTTAACAGAAGGATTGCCGGTTTTTCCCAGTTGATTAGCCTTTGTTTTAGTTGGTTGCTGATTAATATCATTTTTATTACTACAACCAACAAGCAATATTAGAATAATAAGAAATGCAAACACTAAAATCTTTTTCATATTTTTTTTAATAATGTTGTTATTTATATTTATTTTGATTGATTCTAATTATATTAAGTATTAAATTTATTAATCAAATTGTCCCTTAACTTTGTATTCATCAGAATTTATTATTTCAGAATATTCTTGTTCTAATACTTGATTTGCCTTGTCCTTACTAAACAAAAACTTATACACCAGTAAACCAAATAAAGTTGCAACTCCAACCCATAAAAATTTATTATTCATTAATTCTTGAATCATTTCTTTTCCTCTGCTTTTGAAGCTTCTTTCTCAAGATCTATTCCAAGGTCTTTTAAAGATTTAACATGCAGACCCATAAGCTGTTCAGTTATATTAACCAATTTAAGCAATTCTTCCCTTTCTTTTGCAAGCGTTGTTAAGCAGCCTTTATGAAACCCAATCTTTTCTTCGTTTGCCACAACTAATTTAGAATTAGAAAGTTTATAAGCTTAACTAAAAAAAATTTATTTTAAATAAGATTTAGCAAACCTTGTAGCAATACTAAATTTAATTTTATTTTTTATACCAACAGCTTCGTATTTAATATCTCCATTTTGCAATGCCATTATGGCAGCACTAACATCTCCTTCTTCAGCAATTTTCTGTATTGCTGATTGTGATGTTTTTATTATCAATGAGGGTTTAAAATTTTTATAATCACACATATTAAATTCTTTAACAACACCATTATCTAAAACAATACAAAACACTGCATCTTTTCCATAATTTCTATTTATAATAGCAACTACACGCTCATTGCCAAATAATTTTTGTAATTGTACTGGCAAGGTTTGTCCTTCAACATACTTTTTTAAAACACCAACATCAAAATTTTTTAGTATTCCTAATTGTTCTAATTTTCTCTCTGTTTTTTCCTTTCTTTCATTTATAGAAGGTGGAGCTAAATTAATTACATTTTCTCTTCCATAAACTTCTCTAACCTGTTCTTGAGATGTAATAGTCTCCCCTAAGTTTTCTACATTTTGTATAGGTTGTTCTTGGTTAACGGTATTTGCTTGTGCATTTGTATTTTGAATAACTTCATAATTATCAACAAGAGTCCTTCTAGAAAGTGTTTCTACAATAGCAGCAGAAAATGCTGTAATATTTCGTTGTCCTGAAACAAGATTAATTGATGCATTTTGAGCTAGTGTTTGAACTTCAGGATTTTCTTGAAGGAATTGATTGACTTCTATTTCCCCAACATAAACTTTAGCACAAGCATCCCTCAAGCTGTTTTTTAAAGCAAAATTGCCATGTGCCACTTCACAAGCATATTCTCTTCTGACTCCAAAATGATTTATTATACCTATTCTGTTTGCATTAGACCTTGCAGAAGTTCCATAACTACAATTTGTGTAGTCTACAGCGCAAATCTCACCTATGTCATGCTTAGCAATTGGTTCGTTACATACATTATTTCTAGATGTTAAAAACTGCCTCTGTTCTTGTGTAGTAAGAAGGACACGAGGACATCTCTCCCAGTCATATGTGGCATATTGTGCATTAGCAGGAAATTTTATCTCAACATTGTTTCCACTCCAAATATTAAGCCAATTGACATTGCATGTAGCTTTATTTAATCCATTGAATTTTTTCTTACCAACAACACCTTCTACATAACAAGAAAATTCCCAATAATATGAACGATATGGCGGCTGACTGTATTCATAAGGACAATTAGTAAAATCAATTATGCAACTATCTCCAAGATAAACTTCATCTGGAAGAGGTGGTTCTTCTAAAACACTTTGTAATGCACCTGCAATTTCTGTTTCAGATAACTGCCCATTAGCTCCGCCTCCGCCACCAGGATTATTATTTTCTAATGAATGAATTCTATCTTGAAAACGATCAAATAACTGGTCAGAATCATGTTCGTATTGAACTGCTAAAGTAACAATTGCTCCTGCAGGCGTTGCAGATGCAGCAAGCGTAGCAAGACCTTGTACTTCTTCAACAATATGTGCAACATTTTCTACATCTTCAATAACCCTATTTAATTCTCTGCCTACTCTTGTTCTATCTAGTTCTTCTTCAACTTGGTTTGTAAGACTCTGCCAGAGATTTTCAACAGAATGGTGTATAAATGCCTGCACTGGAAAAGCCAAAATTAAAACCATAATTAAAACTACAAATATATAATAGGATCTAACCTCTTTTAATTTCATCATTAAATTTCACTACTTAAACTATATAAATATTTCTCAATATCAAATAGTGATGATAGAAATAGATGGATCAATAGGCGGAGGACAAATTTTAAGAACGGCTTTAAGTTTATCAGCTCTAACACAAAAAACATTTAAAATAATAAACATTCGGGGAAAAAGAGAAAATGCAGGTTTGCAGCATCAGCATCTTACAGCAGTTAATTCTATATCAAAGATTTGCAATGCTCAAATAAAAGGAAATGAACTGCATTCTAAAGAATTAGAATTTACTCCAAATAATGTAACTCCAGGAAGTTATAAATTTGATATAGGGACTGCAGGTTCTACAATTCTTGTTTTACAGACACTACTTCCACCACTAATTTTTGCAAAAGAAAAATCAACATTAGAAATAACAGGTGGCACAGCAAATCCATTAGCACCGCCTGCTTTAGATATAAAAGAAGTTTTTTTATGGCATCTGGAAAAAATAGGTATTGATGTAAAATTAGAAATAGAAAAAGAAGGATTTTATCCAAAAGGTGGAGGTGAAATAAAAGTTATAATAAATACTTGCAAAGAAATAAAAGAATTAAATTTATTAGAACATCATAAAGGCAATTATGAAGAAACAAAAATAATTGCTGTTTGTTCTAAAGAATTAAAAGAAAGAGAGGTTGCTAAAAGAATGATTAAAGGTTTTAAATTGAATTTTCCAATACAAAATAAAATATTATCAGAAGAGTTATATGCAGAAACTCTAAGTCCGGGATGTTATATTCATGCAAATTATAATTATGAAGATCATAAAATTGGAATGTCTGTTTTGGGAGAAAAATCAAAAAAAGCAGAAGATATAGGAAAAGAATGTGCATTAAAATTATTGGAAGAAATGAAAACAGGAGCAAGTACAGATCATTTCACAGCAGATCAATTATTAATTTATATGGCTATTAAAGGTTCTGGTAAATTAAAAGTTTCGCAAATAACAGATCATATGAAGACAAATATTCAAATTATAGAGAAATTTTTAGATGTAAAATTTAATATTAAAGATAATGTAATTGAATGTATTAAATAAATTTATTTAAACCACCAGTTAGAAATTCATTTGCTTTTTTCAAAACATTCTTTGTATTGCTAAATTTAATTAATTTTAAAGCATCTTCAAAATTACACCATCTAAAATCATCATGTTCAAAACTTATTTTTACTTCTTTATTTTTAGTTTCAGCTAAATAATAAGTTGCTTCTTTAAAAATAGTTTGGCCTTCTTTTTTGTAGAACCATTTAACCTTTTCTTTAAATCCTTTAATGAATTTTATATCTTCAATTCCTGTTTCTTCTTTTACTTCTCTTTTAATATCATCTCCAGGTGTTTCTCCTTTTTCAATTAAGCCTCTTGGAAAATCCCACATTTCTTTATAATGTTCATGTGCATTTCTGTATAATAACAAGTAAAGAACTTCTTTTCCTTCTCTTCTAAATATTACTGCACCGTAAGATATTTCTTTTGGCATTATCTATTCAATGTAAACTTCTTTCCCTGATCTAAGTCTATAAATTCATCAGTGGCTTCTTTTAATTTTCCACTGCAGCTTCTTCCAAAAGCTAAAACTTCAACCTTGCATCCCAATGCCCTTTTCAAATGTTCAACTAAAGGAATATAGTCTCCATCACCAGAGGCTAAAACAACAACATCTAATTTTGGAGCCAGCTCAATAGCATCTATAGCCAATCCAACGTCCCAGTCAGCCTTTTTATTTCCACCATAAAAAACTTGCAGATCTTTTAATTTAACTTCAAAACCAATACCATCTAATGCCTTAAAAAAATTTTCTTCATCTTTTTCTCCAGCTCTTACACCATATGCAATTGCTCTGACTAATTTTCTTCCATTTACAGCTTCTCTTAAAATTTCCTTAAAATTTACTTTTGAATTATACAATGCTCTTGCACTGTAATACATATTTTGCACATCAACTCTATTATTGCGCTCATATTATAACTTTTTTCTCTACAGAATTTTTTAAATCTAGATGATACCCCCTTATCTATAGTAAAATTTAATTTTTCTTTGGTTCTAATTTTTTTTGTTTTTTCAAATTCTAAAAGAACATCAAACATTTCTTTGTTTTCTTCCTTGATTTTCTTCGCTAGTTTTAAAAACTTACTTGATTGCATTTTCAATCATCCCCTCAATTCTCTTAATACTTGTTAGGTTCCTTAATATAATTTCCGTTACTAACTTTACTATTTTATCATTATAAATTTTATAGCCCTCAAGTTCTACATATGTTTTAATTAACAAAGCAACAGTTCTTTTATTGCCTTCCTCAAATACATGATCTATTAGGATTGCCCTTGTAAGATATGCCAAGGACTTAACCCAATTATTGCTATTTTTAGCATAACTTAAAGCAAAGTCCAAGCTTGCTTCGTTATGTAACTTTCCTATGTCAAATTGCTGATTCAATCCTATAATATCCTTTTTGCTTAATATAAATTTCATTTTTAGATATGTATATATACATACATATTATTTATAAATTTAACTATCAATACGTATAAATGTGTATTGATATATAAAATTAATTATGTAAAAATTTAGCCGTATAAAATAGCACCAACTAGAATTAAGGCTTCTAAAATAATCCAAACAACATAGGTAAATATTATTGGCTTTTCCTTATGTGAGAATTATGCAGTCCATGACTAACATTTACCATAAAAAATAAATAATTAACACATTAATAAAATTATCTAGTTTTCATACAAAAAATACAAGAAAAGCACTAATAATTACAACAGTAAAATAAACAATTTTATTCCATCTAAATACTTTTGCTCCATCAAACAACCAAAAAGGAATCATATTAAACAAAGCTAACCAACTATTAACTAAAAAACCAATAGACAATATGGCTAGTCCTAAATTCAACTCTAAAATATTTCCAATATGTAAATTTAAATTATTCAAGCTTCCTGTAAAACCAAAAGTAAGTAATAAAAATAATAAAGCTAATAAAATATTCATTATTGGCCCAGCAACTGAAATAATTCCATTTTTTCTCTTGTCTATCACATTACTAAATATCATAACTGCTCCAGGAGCAGCAATAACAAAACCAAAAAAACTCATTATTACTGCTAAGAATAACATTTCATCAAAGCTTCTAAATTCTGCTCTATATCCATATTTCTGTGCAAAAAATTTATGACTTAACTCATGAAGTAAAAATCCTAAACCAACAGCTATTGCTGAAATAACAAAAGCAGTAAAAAACTTTAATGTTAAACCGCCAAGAACAATACCAAACGCTATAGAAATTGCAAGCCAAGCTTTGCTTATATCTTTTATTTCTCTATTTGATGTTGATAAGAAATTATTTATTCTGTATTTCATATAATTTTTATCAGAGTCAATACCAAATCTCATAAAAAATTGAAAGAAACTAAGTTTAAATAATTATTGAAAGGTATAGACTTCTAAAGTTCTTATTCTTCCTCTAAGAAGGTTATGATAACCATCCATTGTATCTGTTTTTCCTTTAGAATAAATTACATCAATAAATATGTCTGGGTTTGCTCTAATTGTGAAGATACCCTATTTGATGGTAAAGAATCTATAAAAATAGAATCTAAAGCAAGACAGTAAGGTATTTTGGGATTAGTTTATAAGACAAAAAATAGGAACTTCAAGTATTGCATTAGATGTCAAATTCCCAAGAGTCATTGTAAACTTTATGAAATTAAGGGAAAGAAAAGAAGTAATAGTAGAGTCAATTAACAAAAACAAAATTCAAATTACAATTTCTTGATAAAAAATAGTTAATTCTATTATTTATTTTAAATTATAATAATGCTTAAATAAAAAGCAACAATACCAATAAAAAATGCCCAGAATTATTAACGGTACAACAGCTTTAGTTTTAGTTCTTGATGCTATAGGTATTCCGACTATTGAATATATTTTAAACAATCATAAAGGTTCAATAAATCTGCCAAATTTAGCTAGTATGGGTTTAGGAAAATTATTAGATGTAAAATTTCAAGATAGAATTAGGTCTTCAGATGATTCATTTGCTGTAGCCCTAGAACAGGCTTCAGTGTCAGCTGATAGTGTTATAGGTCATAGGGAAATGGTGGGAGTAATAGATACTAGATCTTATAATTTATTTCATCAAGGTTTTCCAAAAGAATATATTCATAGATTAGAAGAAAGAATTAGAAGAAGATTAATTTTCAATAGAATGGCAGGTGGTGATAAAGCCATAGAATTAAATTATGAAGAACATGAAAAAACAGGCCACCCAATAATTTATGCAAGTATATGTGATCCAATAGCTCAAATAGCTATGAACGAAGATACAATTCCAGTAGAAGAGCAGCACAGAATTGCAGAAATAGCACTTAATCTTGCCACAGAAATGGATTTAGGTATGAACAGAGTAATATCTAGAGCATATACAAGACATGAAGGGGTTATTAAAAGAACAGAAAATAGGCATGATGCAACCCTACCTATAGAACAAAAAACATTGGTAGATATTCTTAAGTTACAAGGTGTTCAAACAGCCGCTGTAGCTAAAGTAGGAGACTTAATTCCAGGATTTTATGATAAATTAAAATATACTTCTAAAGATGAATTAGACGAAAAATTAGGTTTGAAATTTGTTCATCCAGAAAGGAAAGATACAAATCCATATTCAGCTCAAGCAACAGTAAAAGCTTTATTAGATGCAAAAGAAAAAGAAAGACCAAAAGGATCATTAATATTATCCAATTTTGTAGATACAGATGCATTGTATGGTCATCCACATAATATTGAAGGCATTGTTAAATGCTTAGAAGAAGCAGATAGAGTTATTGGAATAATTCAAAATAGTTATTTGATGCTTGGAGACGTAATTATTGTAACAGCAGACCACGGAATGAAATATAAAAATGATTTAGGTTATATTTACGGATTCCATAACAAAGAACCAGTACCATTACTAGTAAGAATGAAAGGTTATTTAAGGTGGCCACAAGAATTTACTTTAAGGAATAGTAAAACATTTGCAAGTGTTGGAGATTTAGTCTCACAGATCTTTAGATGTTCAGATAGATATATAGAAGAATGTAGTTTAAGAGATTATTTTACTCATGAAACTGGTTGTGAATAATGTTAATTCTCTTTTTTCAGCTTATTTACATACTTATGTGCTAAATGCAAAGGCAATGGTAATTTATAAGGTTCAAAACTTAATTTTCTAATAATCTCAACAGCACTATTTAAGCTTATATTGTGCCCAGGAGTTATATAAATTGGATTGGCAAATTGTTTTGTTTTTATTGCCATTCCCTTTAATTCTTCTTCATATAATATTCTATCTTCATCAAGCCTTCCATGAATTAATTCTTTAGTTACACCAATACAAGGTTTATTTAATATAACACCAACATAACTTGCCAAACCAATCTTATTTGGTTTAATTAATCCCTCACCCTTAACAATCAAGATATCTGGTTTGTTTTCTAATGACCTATAAGCGTCAATAACAGCAGGCCCTTCTCTAAATGCAACCATATTTGGAGAATAAGGCATTATTTCCTCACCATTGACTTCTTTGTTTTCTATTTCTTTCATTGCCTCAATGTCAAAAACTACCCCAACACAATTATATTTTTTATTAGTGTAAGCAATATCAAAAGCAGCAACAGTTTTTATATTTGAAAAAGAATCCTTTAAGCTTATGCCTTTCAATATTTTCTTTTCTATATCTTTTAGTTCCTTCAAGTCAACACCATTTTTCATAATTTGAATATAAAAATAAAATTTTTAAAACTATCCTTTAATGGTTTTATTATACCAAAATAAGCAAAAGATATTTTTATAAATAAACAATTAATATTCAAGCCATGATTATAAATAAAAAAGATTATGAAAAAATCCTGGAAGTTATGCCTATTTGTTGTGTTGATCTTATAATAAGTTATAAAGGAGAGATATTGTTTGTAAAAAGAAAAAACAAACCACTAAAAGGAAAATGGTGTTTTCCAGGTGGTCGAATTTATAAAAATGAGAAATTAGAAAAAGCAGCAACTAGAAAGGCATTTGAAGAAGTAGGAATAAATATCAAAATCGAAAGAAAACTTGGAGTTTACGAAACGTTTTTTAGAAAAGGACCATTTCAAAATCCTAAAACAAACCCCCATACAATTAACATTGTATTTATAGCAAAACCTGCTTCTAAAAATTTTGAAATTAAAATAGATAAGCAAAGCAGTGAATATAAATGGTTTGATGAAATAAAGAAAGAATTCCCTAATTATGTTAAAGAAGTATTAGATGATTACAAGAAACTTATTTCTCCAAAAAATTTATAATCTAGCTTTAAAGTAAAAGATTATGGCACTTTCTAAAAAGGAGGAAAATATTCTAAATTGGGGGATATACTTGCATTAACTAATAACATAAATGGATTTGATATTACTTCTAATGAAGCTTATGACCCAACAATTAGGTTTTATGATTGGATGAGCTATGAAATTATAAACAACAACCCAAACTACATTTTTATACCTTTTGGAACTGGACAGCTTTATGAAAATGTAATGAACATAATTAAAAAAGAATTAAATTATAAAGAAAAAGACCCTCGTTTTCTTGGTGATTATAATATTTTAAATAATGTATCAGTATTGGGGGCTACAACAACAAATCCCAAAAGCAAGGCAGATAAATTATATGCTCCTTATTTGCCATTTGCAAATTATTCAAAACAATGGATAAAATACTATAAATATAGTGGATTAACAGGTCAAATGAGTTCTGTTTACAATATTAATGAAAAATTTTTAAATGTAGCAATTAAAATTGCTGAAGATCAAGAAATAAATTGTGAACCATCAGGAATTGCAGGTTTAGCTCTTTTATTACAAATAAAAAACAAAATTCCTAAAAATTCTAAAATACTTATAGTGAACACAGGAAAAACAAAAATTTAGTTGCTTTTTTATCAATTTATTTAACAAAAGCTTTATAAGAAGTTTTATTATCATTTACCTCAGCGGGATAGGACAGAAAAATTGACATTAGTGTTAATTTTGCCCGACTAGGAGTGTCCGTCGGGCTCATAATAGGAAAAATCCTTATGTGATACCCGAAGGTCGAAGGTTCAAATCCTTCTCCCGCTATTCTTTATATTAATTTTTAAAAATATAATTTTATAAAACAAATTAAGAATAAGTTTAATGAACAAGGCCACCAGGTCCTCTACGACCAGTAAATCCACGACTGCTTCTCTCAGATTGAGCTTCAGCAACTTCTGTAACATTATTTAGTAAAGCTAGAATAGGATTCATTGCTACTCTTTCAAGTACAGCTCTTGAAACATCAGTTACTCCAGCAGAACCTTCAAGGGTTGTTAAAGTAGGATATAATTCACCAGAAAGAAGGTTTAATAATTCTCTTGGAGCAGAACCCTCGATTTTTATTACACCATAATCTGTATTATTATCATAAGGCAATGTTATTTGACATTTCTCTCCTAACCCTACTTCTTTAAGTTTAGGATGATAAAATACTTCTCTATACCATTCAGGGCCTTCCCTTGCTATATTCTCAGCATATCTATCTATAAGACCTTTAGGTAGAATGCCATAATTAACTGCTAAATACTGATCTGGATTTTCACCTGTAGATAAAACTCTAGCTGGTGTATTATTCCTAATAAATCTTAAACATTCTAAATGTCCTGTTAGAATATCCTTTTTTACCTTTTCAGGAAGCTTACTAACTGCTAATTCTAAAGCAGATTTACCTTCAACTAAAAACCCGCCAGGTAAGGAAACAGAAGCAGCCCTAACAGTTTCTATTAATAATTCTAAAGCGCCATCTTCAGTAGGTTCTACATATTTTTGTAAAATTATTAATTCACGTCCAGCTACTGGGCCTTTTTCAGACCTTAACTCTTTGTCTCTTCCATAAATTGCATTAGGAAAAACAGATTCATAACCAGGAATTTCTATTGTCATTTTAATCTGGAAAATAGAAAAGTAAAAACTTTATAAACATTCCTATTGTTACTACTTATTGATAAACAAGATTTTATTATGTAAGGTTTCTGATATATTTTTACAATTCAAAAATAAAAATAATTCATAAGGATTAAAAACAAATAAAAGTCGTAAAATTATTCAAAAGAGGAAATATGGAATTTATATTAACACTAATAAACCTGATTTTGCATATTGATCAGCATTTGGTATGGTTGGTTCAGAATTATGGCATATGGATTTATTTTATTGTTTTTTTAATAATATTCTGTGAAACAGGACTTGTTGTAACACCATTTCTTCCAGGAGATTCATTGTTATTTGCATTGGGTGCAATAGCAGCAATTGGTTCTTTAAATATAACACTATTAATTATTTTATTGTCTATAGCAGCAATACTTGGAGATACAGTAAATTACTGGATAGGAAATTGGTTTGGACCAGGAATTATTCATAAAAGAAAAATAAAATTCTTAAAAAAAGAATATTTAGAAAAAACACAAAGGTTTTATGAAAAATACGGAGTTAAAACTGTAATTTTTGCAAGATTTGTGCCAATAGTTAGAACTTTCGCACCATTTTTAGCAGGTGTAGGAAGCATGAAATATTCTAAATTCATATCATATAATATTATAGGTGGATTATCTTGGATATCTGTATTTTTATTAGGGGGTTATTTCTTTGGTAACATCCCGATTATAAAAGAAAATTTTACATTTGTAATAATTGCAATAATAATAATTTCATTTATGCCTGCAATAATAGAATACATTAAGCACAAAAGAGAAAGTATTGTATAAATTACTATCTTCCACCTAAGTAAATATTTTTTATTCTTTTGTTAATTAATATTTTTCTGTCTCCATGCAAAGCTATTTTTTCATTCTTTAAAACAAAAACAGGATCTACAATTTTAAATGTTTGTTTTTAAGCTTTTTGTCGTAATTATTAATTAAAGTAAAAGCTTGTATATTATCAATTATCTTCTGTGTTAATATTTTCTTGGATTCATAAGTAAATGCAGCTATTTTATTTCTACATATTACTCTTGGTAATTTATCTAGGTTTTTATAATCTGAACAATAAATTGAATCAAAAATTGCAAAATTATTTGGTTTTTTTATCCATTCAATAAATCGATTTTTATCAAATATTTTTCCTAATGAAGTATTAATAAAAATTACACCATCTTTAATTAGGTCAAATTCTTTTTCAGATAAGACAAAAGTGTTTGGAGGAACATTTAAGGATATTATATCACATTTCTTAAGTAATTCCTTTAAATTAACAAATTCTATTCCATTTTTTTCTAATTTATATTTTCTAGTTTTGCTGAAATATACAATATTCATTCCAAATCCAAGACCTATATTTGCAATTTCTTGCCCTACAGCACCCAAACCTATTATTCCAAGAGTTTTATCTTTAATCTCAGAAATTTCATTTCTCCATTTATATTTGTTAAAACCCTTAGCTAAATTTAATATTTCAGTAAAAATGTATTCTGCTGTTGAAGTTTCACAATACCCCTTGACATTAGATACAATTATTTGTCTTTTTATAGTTTCATTTATGTCTATATTTGATAAATTAGTTCCGCAAACACAAATATACTTTAGATTTTTACAATTTTTTAGCACATATTTATCAATTTTTGTTTCAATACCAATTAAAATACAATCAGATTTTCCTATTCTTTCTATTATATCTTGTTTATTTTTTGGACCAGAACTAAAAAATTTTAATTTATTTTTAGAAAATCTTTGCAATTTTATTTTACTATTAACATTTACCTTATCAACTATAGAGATCTGATTAAGCATATTAAATATAAAAAAGAAAGAAAATTAATACTCAGGAACTATTGCATGAATTCCATGTCCTTCATGGAAGTGACCAACAATTCCAATTTCCCTATTTGCTCCACCCCACCCGTGTTCTTGTTCTTTAGGTATAAATACTGCAGCAAATTCTGGCAAATCTATTTTTTCTCCATCATTGTATAAAGTTTTTACACTACTAGTAAAGTACATAGCATCAAATTTATGTTTATGTATTTTTACAGCCTGACCCCTTACTAACTTAGTCTCTTCCCAATTTTTTAATTTACTTAAATTTCTATAAAATTTTTCTGTTATTGGATGTATTACGATTTTTCTTTCTTTCATTTTAAACCTCCATAATTATTAATCATTTTAAATATATAAAATAATAATGCTTAAAATTTTTACAAATAGAAATATTTATATATAAAATAGATTTATAGTAAAGAAAATGCTTGATAAAAAAGATTTAAAAATATTGTGGGAATTAGATAATAATGCAAGAATTTCTTTATCAGAATTAGCAAAGAAAATTGGAATATCAAAGCAAAATTTAAATTATAGAATAAAAAAATTAATTCAAAAAGATTATTTACTTGGTTTTACTACTCTTATTAATTTTCACAAATTGGGTTATATTGGTTACAGAATATATTTTCGTTATAGAAACATTACAGAAGAAAGAGAAAAGGAGTTTATTAATTATTTAAAAAATCACAACAATATTGTTTGGTTTGTTAGCACTTCAGGTTCTTGGGATATAGAAGTTTTATTTATCGCAGAAAATCCAATACAATTTAATAATATTTTTAAAAAAATAAAAGAAGATTATGGTCAATATTTTTCAAAATATAATGTTTCTACATCTATTGTAAACTATCATTTTAATAGGGATTATTTAATAAATAAAAAAAGAGGTTTATTTTCTCCTAAATATTATGGATTTGAACCAAAAAAGGAAGAATTAGATGAATTAGATATTAAAATTCTTTCAGAAATAGCAAATAATTGCAGGCAATCTAATCAAGAAATTGGAAGAAAATTCAAAATAACATATCATACAGTAAAAGAAAGAATTAAAAAATTAGAAAATAAGAAAATTATTCAAAAGTATATTGCTGAAATAAATTTAAATAAAATTAATATAAATTATTGTAAAGCAATATTATATCTTAATAATCCATCTAAAGAAGAGGAAAAAAAACTGTATTCTTTTTGTAGCCAATATAATTTTGTTACTTATTTGGTAGAAGTATTAGGTGAATGGCAATTTGAAATAGAAGCTGAAATAGAATCACAAGATCAACTAATAGCTTTACTAAGAAAAATAAGAAATGAATTTCCCAATTTAATAACAGATTATGATATATTACAAGTAACTAAAAGACATAAATTAAATTATTTCCCAATCAAACAATTTATAAAATCATAAAAACAAAAAAATAACATGGTAACAATATGCGGTATCGATGATGCTGGTAGAAAGTTTAACTTTTGTTGAACTTACCAAGAGGTCCTGTCATCGGTCCAATGGTAATGGCTGGAATAGTAGTTGATGAGAAAGATTTACCAAAATTAAAAGAGTTAGGCGTAAAAGACTCAAAATTATTAACACCACAGCAAAGAGAGCAAATATTTTCTAAATTAATAAAAACTATAAAAAGATATAAAATAATTAAAATCTCACCAGAAGAAATAGACAAATATGTTCTTTCAGAAACTACTAACTTAAATTGGCTAGAAGCGGATAAAATGGCAGAAATTATTAATTCGTTGAAGCCTGACCAGGTTATAGTTGATTGCCCAAGCAACAATAAAAAAGCATTTGCAAATTATTTAGATTGTAAAATTACAGTTAAAACAAGTTTGAGATGTGAGCATAAAGCAGATTTGCTTTTTCCAGTTGTAGGAGCAGCCTCAATTTTAGCAAAAGTTACAAGAGACAAGGAAATAGAATTAATAAAAAAAAGAATTGGTATAAATTTCAATTCAGGATACCCAGCAGACCCAATTACTAAAAAATTCTTAAAAGAAAATTGGAATAAATATCCAGAAATATTCAGACATTCATGGTCTTCTTATAGAGATTATTCAGAAGGAAAAAAATCTAAAAACCAGAAAATGTTGGGAGATTTCTAAAAAATGAAAGAGAAGGATATAATAACTAAAATTTTGGGGGACTTTACTAATGAATTAATATCTTATTTAGAAAAAAATAAAGTAATTAAAAATAATGGGGGAAAAAATAATATAGAAAGATGGGCAGAATTTGTAAAAAATGACACAAGATGGAAAAGATACCATACTAAGTTTCTAAATGAAAAGTATTCTAAGGCTTATAAATTTATTAAAGAATTATCTAAAACAAAGGAAGGTCAACAGAAAATAGTAGAAATGTATAATATAAAAAATATAAAAGGATATCCAAAATTACTAAATAAGCTTCAATGATAAAAGAATAACACAACACCTATGACAATATATAATAAAATTAATTGTACTCCTTTCAATCAATTAACACTTCCATCTCTAGCAATTTTATTTATTAAAAGTAAAGAAGCCAAAGTTGCAATAAAAAGACCAAGTGAAATTAAAACTGAAATTAGCATAAATAATAAATATTTTTTCAAATTAAAAACCTTTTGTTTCAAATAAATTCAATAAATTTTTCTTTACTTCTAAATCCAGAAATAATTCTTACATTTCTTTTAAGTTCTTTTGATAAAAATTTTATAAGTTCTTTATTTGCTTCTCCTTCAATAGGTTTAGCTTTTAAGATAATTCTATAAATTTTCTTTGTTTCATCATAATTAACAATTTCATTTTTACTAGAATTTATCTTTATTACAACTTTAAATTTTTCTTCACTAATTTTCATATTAGTCTTCTAGTTCATCTAGTATAACCATTGTCTCTGTACTTTTTATACCAGTTAGATTTCTTAAATCCTTAGTAAGAAGCTGATTTAGTTCATCAACACTATGTGTTCTGATTTTTAATATTATATCTCTCAATCCAGTAATCAAGCAAACATCTTCAATATCTTCTCTTCTCTTTAATATCTTAGCAAGTTCTTTTTGAGTTAATCCTTTAGAGTTTAGAGCATTATAATCTACTTTTACTAAAACATAAGCAGCAACGCTCTTGCCAAGTTTTTTGTCATCTAAAATCACAGTATATTTCTTTATTATTCCATTTTTTTCTAATTTTCTCATTCTGTGATGTACTGTGGTTACTGGAATCAATAATTGTTTAGAAATTCCACGATATGATAATTTGCTGTTTTTCTTTAATACTTGTAAAATTTTATTGTCAATATTATCTGTTTTGAGCTGCCCCACATTGTACAAATGTACAAGAAAACTTATAAATATTGTTATTTATTGTATTTTTTACAAAAATTTGGAGAGTATAGTTATATAATTCCTGCTTTATAATATATTATGGCCCATAAAATTAGATTATTGGGAATTGGTGGAACAGTACAGCAAGGCATGGTGGAAAAGGTTTTAGTTCCTAAGTACACTTTAGATGAAGTCTTGGATTTTGTATTCAAAGATCAAAGAAAAAATTTTAACATTGAATCAATAGAACTAGTACAAAAACATAATGTTGATAGCAATAATATAAATGAATCAGATTTCTATAGGTTGGCTAATGAGGTTTATAAAGCAGCACTAGATGATTCTATAGATGGTATCTTAGTTACAATCGGCACTGACAGACTAGCAGATATTGCTTCTCTTCTTGAATTTAGTGTTAGACCACTAAACAAACCAGTAGTATTCACTGGTGGAATGTATACAATTGAAGAAGGAGATACAGATGTTTCAACAAACATTAGAAAATCAATTAAATTAATAGAAGAGATAATATCACAAGACCTATTAAAAAAAGAAATGATGTACAATTCAACACTTATAGTTATGGGCGATTATGCTATTTATGCACATAGCTCGTTAAAAATCAAAACAACAGATTCTGGGTCATTTGTATGTTCTGCAAATAAACATTTTGCAAATTTTAAAGATGGAATATCAGATATAAAAAAAGTAATCGTTCCAAGAAAAAATAGTTATCCACCAAAAATGTATTTTCCTAAATTTGGTACAATCAAAGTAGAGAACATACAATTTGGATATAAAATAGGTATTAATGGATTGACTGAATCAGAAGCTATTATTTATGTTGGAACTGGAGATGGAAACTTTCCTAGAGATCTTGTAAGTACAATGGAAGCTATATCTTATTACTATCACAAACCTCAATTTATTTGCTCAAACGTTCCAATAAGAAATTTAATATCAAATTATGAAGTAGGAATTGTACCAGAAGGAGTAATCCAAAGTGCATTGCCAGTTCATTCCACATATTCAAAACTAGCAGTTATTTTAGGTGAAGCTAATTTTTCAGATCAAAAACAAAAACAAGAATTTATTCTAGAGTCATTCAAAAAAGATTTTGCAAATGAAACACTTCACATCTTAGGAGAAATTAATAAATAAATTATGAAATTATTAAATATACAAGAAAAATTTATTAAGGTGAAAAGACCAAAATACTTGATTAAGTTAGCGAAAAACTTAATTAAGTTTGAGGAAAAAGGAACTAAAGTTTATATTCCAAAAGAAAGATATACTATAGATTTATCTCTAACTGAAAACCCTCTAAAATTTTCAAAAAAAATTCTGAAAGTCATAGATAAAGAAAAGTATAATATTAATCATTATTCTGATCCATATAATAGGGAATTAAAAAAAGCTTTATCAAAAAAATTTGGAATTCATGAAAATAAATTAATATTTGGAGCAGGAGCAGATGGTATAATTGAAAATATAGTAAGAATATTAATTAATCCTGGAGAAAAATTATTGATGCCTGATTTAACATTTCTTAATGCTTCTTTTGCTGCAATTATTGCCGGAGGAAAGCCAATATTTAGTAAAATGAATAAAGAATTTCATATAGATTTTGATAATTTAAAAAATAAAATTGATAAAGACACTAAAATGATTTTTCTTTGTAACCCAAATAATCCAACAGGTTTGATTGAATCAAAAAAGGATATAATCGATCTAGTAAAATCCACAGACGCATTAGTGGTTGTTGATGAAGCAAATATTGAATTTGGTGGAGAATCTGTTATTAAATATGTTAATAATTTCGATAATCTTATAGTAATAAGAACTTTTTCTAAAGCTTATGGTTTGGCTGGAATGAGGATTGGATATTGTGCCGGAAACGAAGAATTAATGTATTACATGTGGAGGTTGCGCCCTCCATTTGTTAATACTTATATTGCACAGAAATGTGCTCTCGAAGCTCTTAAAGACCGAAAGCATATTGAAAAAACAAGAAAATACATTGGAAATGAAAGAAATTTTTTATCAAAAGAACTTCGCAATATGGATTTTTATGTAGTAAACTCGTCTACAAATTGTTTTCTTGCAAAAGTTACTCCGCATTTTAAGAGTTCTACCGAATTTAATAATTTGCTTCATAAGAATGATTGTAATGTAGTTGATGGAAAAAATTTTAGATCTCTAGGTACAGATTATGTACGTATAGCACCACAATTACACTCTACAAATATAAAATTTGTTAAGATAGTTGACAGACTATTAAAAGAAAAAGCTAAGTAAATTTAAAAAAACCATCACAATCTTTTTATACTCAAATTTAATCCAAATTGTTAATGTTTAAAGATAAAATAGAAAGTTTTTGGTCTAAAAATTATAAATGGCTAATGTTTATACCAATAATAATATTAATAATTTCTTTAGTGTTGATTGGAGCTAAATTTGCTAGAACTGGAGACTTGTTTAATAAAGATGTAACTCTAAGGGGCGGAATAGCTGCAACAATATATACTGATAAAGTTTTTATTGAGGAAGAAGTAAAATCTGCCCTAGGTGTAGAGGCAACAATTAAAAAATTAGGTGATATAACAACAGGAAAGCAACTGGGTTTTATCATAGAAGTTTCTGATCTGACAGAGGAACAGTTAAAGGTTATACTAAAAGATAAATTAAATTTAGAAATAACAAAAGAAAATTTCAGTATAGAAGTAACAACACCAAAATTATCACAAGCATTTTTTAAACAACTGATGATTGCACTGTTATTTGCTTTTATATTAATGGGAATATCAGTGTTTATTGCATTTAGAACTTTTGTTCCAAGTATTGCAGTTATAGCAGCAGCATTTATGGATATAACAATAACTGTTGCAATAATTAATCTCTTAGGTATAAATGTTTCAACAGCAGGAATTGTTGCTTTGTTATTAGTAATAGGTTATAGTGTAGACACAGATATTTTACTTACAAGTTATTCAATTAAAAAGAAAGAAGGTAAATTATTTGATAGGATGTGGCATTCAATGAAAACAGGTTTGACAATGACTGCTTGTGCTACAGTAGTCATGCTTACAGGTTTAATATTATCAAATTCATTGGTAATTAGAGAAATGTTCCTTATCATATTTATAGCATTAATTGTTGATGTAATAAGTACTTATTTTACAAATGCAGGAATGCTTTGGAATTACTGTAAAAGGAAAAATATCTCATGAAAATAACAAAATTATTAAAACAACCCAGAGTAATAATTTTAATAGTTTTCTTGCTTATCTCATTTTTCTCAATAAACCACCAATTTTCAAAAGAAGGAGTTGCAATAACTTCCATAGAATTTAATAGCACTTCTTATGAAATTGGGCTTAGAACGCCATCTCCAGATTTATCACCAACAGCAAGAGAAAAAATATTGGAAGTAAACGGGCAAAAAATAAATTCTGTAGAAGAATTTTATAATGCGGAAAAAATAATTCCAATAAACGGAACAGTAAAAATAGCAACTACAAAAACAACTTATGATTTTTTGAAACAATATGATAATTTGGGAATAACAGTTGTAGAAGCTCCAGCATCTAATTTAAGAAAAGGCCTTGATCTTCAAGGTGGAACGAGGGTTCTTCTAAAGCCAGAGGGAGATGTTACAGATCAGGATATTAAAGATGTAATAGATACCATGGAAAATAGGCTTAATGTCTATGGTCTAGCAGACGTAACACTAAAGTCTGCATCTGATTTAGGAGGAAATAAATTTATAGTTGTTGAAATTGCAGGATCTACAAAAGAGGAAATTAAAAATTTAATTGCAAACCAAGGTAAATTTGAAGCCAAAATAGGAAATATCACTGTGTTCCAGGGTGGCCAGAAAGACATAACTTTTGTATGCAGAACAGATGGTACTTGTTCAAGAATTCAAACATGTCAGAATAGCAATGAAGGTTATTTTTGTAGATTTGAATTTGAAATATCATTAAGTCCAGAAGCAGCAGAAAAACATGCAGATGTAACAAAAAACTTAGCTATAATGCCATCACCTTCTGGTCAAAGAGCATTAAATGAAACAATAGATTTTTATTTAGATAACCAGTTAGTTGACCAGCTTCAAATTGATTCAAGTCTAAAAGGGCAGAAAGCAACCCGTGTTACAATATCTGGTTCTGGAAATGGAGCCACACAAAAAGAAGCATTGCAAGATACAATAAATAATAGAAATAAATTACAAACAATATTAATTACAGGATCTCTTCCTACAAAATTAGAATTTGTAAAAGTTGATACAATATCTCCTTCATTAGGAAGCGCTTTTGTTAATAATGCATTATTAATAGGTTTGATTGCAACAATCGGTGTAGCTGTTGTTATTTACATAAGATACAGAAGTTTAAAGATTACAATACCTACAATGATAACGGTATTAAGTGAAATTTTTATAATACTTGGTTTTGCTGCATTATTTAAACAGAATTTAGATTTAGTTGCTATTGCAGCTATTTTAGCAGCTGTTGGTACTGGTGTAGATGATCAAATAGTGATTGCAGATGAAATATTATTCGGTGGTTCAGGAGCATTAAAGCAGCAGATAAAAAGAGCATTCTTTGTTATTCTAGCAGCTTATGCAGCAACAGTTGCAGCAATGCTTCCTTTATTAAGAGCGGGTGCAGGCTTACTAACTGGCTTTGCTGTAGTTACAATTGTCGGTGTAACAATAGGTGTTTTCATAACAAGGCCTGCATTCGGTGCTATAGTTAGATCCTTGATGGAAGAGTAAACTTTTTATACTTATTAAATTAAAATAAATTATAAATTTGAGGTGAAAAAATGGCAACAGCAGAAACAGTAATGCTCTATATTATTCTAGGTGCAATAGTAGGTATTGTCTGGAGTTTAAGAAAAATATATGTTCTAGAAGCTAGACTTGTTGCTCTAGATCTAAAAACTGAAAGATTAGTAGAACACTTAATAAAAAAGAGAAAATAAAATATGTTTAGAAAGTACGGTTTGATTGGGATTTTACTAATTATATTTGTTGAAATTAATTTCTTCTTAAAAATCAAGCCATTTGCAAACTGGTATTTTCCAATTGTTTGGTTTGGATATATATTAACAATAGATGCTTTGGTTTATAAATTAAAGGGCAATTCTTTAATCAGCAATAGATTTTATCAGTTTTTAGGAATGGTTATAATATCAATGTTGTTCTGGTGGATTTTTGAATTTATTAATATCCCTCTGCAAAACTGGTCTTATTTAGGCGTTAGTAATTTAGGAATTTGGAAAAATGTATTCGGTACTATTTCTTTTGCAACAGTTCTTCCAGCATTATTTGAAACAGTTGAACTTATACGTTCAATTCATCTTTTTGATAATACAAAACTAAAGAAAAAACACAACATTACAAGAGGATTTGTTCATACAATGATTACTTTAGGGGTATTATTTTTTATAGCTCCAATATTCTTGCCAAAATTTGCTTTTCCTTTGGTTTGGTTAAGCTTTTTCCTTATTTTAGATCCAATAAATTACTTACATAAACAGCCAAGTATCATAGGACATTTAAAAGATAAGAAATTAACAATACCAATATCACTATTGGTTGCAGGTATTGTTTTAGGATTTTTATGGGAATTCTGGAATTACTGGGCAATACCAAAATGGACTTACAACATTCCATTTGTTGGATTTTTTAAAATATTTGAAATGCCGGTTTTAGGTTACTTAGGATATTTTCCATTTTCATTTGAATTATATACAATGTATTGGTTTATTAGAAGTTTATTTGTGCATAAAGAACATTTGTTAATACGTTAAATTTCTTTTTATATTCGCTGTTAAATCCTGCCGACTACGAAGTGGGAGGTACGAGGAGCGTAGCGACGAAGAGTAAAATTTTCATTTCTCCGTAGGGCAAGGTTGAGAAAGACGAGAAAACCACTAACCGGTAATAAATACATAATTTTTATAAATAACCGCCATTTTTTAGGGTTATGATTAATTTAAAAGAAGAAGAATTAAAACGGGCAAGGAGATTTGATTATTTAAAACTAATGCTATTTGGTACAGATTTGCCTAATTATGCTTGTAGAAATATTGGTGAATTTTTAGATAATAAATCTTCGATGGGGGTAATGAAGCAAGTTGTAGTTCCACGAGTTGTTTATTTCCCTCATCCAGAAACTAGCGATGAGAGATTATGTTTGCCAATCAAATTGAGGGACGAGAGTGGCGAAATTAATGTATATGTTAGACCACAAGCCTTTCATACAGAAAGTGGAAGATTTCTAGTTAAAGCATTAGATGATATTCGTCAAGGTGATCTGCTTGTTTATGTTATATTAAGAAATGGAGTTTTGGATCCAACAATATTTGGTGATGGTGTTGTTGATGATAGGATTTATTTAACCGGTTTTTGGAGTCCAAGAATAAGAGAAAATCAAAAACCAGGACTTTCTAATTTAGTAGCAAAACTCAGTGATTTAATACCAGATTTAAGTCCATTACCTGCTCCAGTCCCAGTTGGGATTTATTTTTCTCGCCGTTAAAGATAGCTTTTTCCAGCTTAGTCAAAGTATCAACACCCTAACCTTTTACAATTTATAGGAAATGGAAATTTTATTGAAACTAATAATTTATTAACGCACTTTCCAAATTATTATTTATACACCTTGTTTCTCGTAGAAATATTTATAAAGCCTTTCAAAATCCATATTATAACCAATGATTATAATGAGGTTAAAATGGATATAAATGCTAATGTTCCTAAGGAAATTGTAGATAAAATATATGAAGTTCTGGATATAGTAAAGAAAACAGGAAAAATAAAGAAAGGTACAAACGAAGTTACAAAGGCAATAGAAAGAGGCACTGCAAAATTAGTAGTTGTAGCACAGGATACAAATCCTAAAGAGATTATAATGCATCTGCCAACTTTGTGCGAAGAAAAAAATATACCTTTAGTTCCAATACCAAAAAGAGAAGAGCTAGGTGAAGCAGCAGGTCTAAGTCTTCCTACAGCATCAATTGCTGTTATTCAAGAAGGAGATGCTAAGCAAGCTATAAAAGAATTAACTTCTAAGTTAAAATCTGCTTGAAAACAATGAAAACAAATTTTTTAGTTGCCAAGAATTTGGGAGAATATATTTATCATGGCTGAAAAAACAATTAAAAAACAAGAAATGAAAGTACAGGAAAATATTGAAGACCATAAAAAACAAAAAGAAGTTAAACAAGTAGAAAAAAAGCAGGAAAAATCATCTTCATTATTTACATTTGCTGTTCCAGCACAAGTAGAAGAAATAATTGGTAGAACGGGTATGAGGGGAGAAGCAATTCAGGTTAGATGTAGGGTTTTAGAAGGAAGAGATGCAAAAAGAATTCTAAGAAGAAATGTCAAAGGTCCCATAAGAATAGGTGATATATTAATGTTAAGAGAGACAGAAATTGAAGCTAGAAAATTAACTCAAGGCAGGAAATAAAAACAATGAGAATATTATTTTCATGCACCAAAAATCCAGGAGGAATTTTTTAATATGGTTAAATGTTCGTTTTGCGGTCATAACATAGAGCAGGGAACAGGAAAAATGTTAGCTAAAAATGATGGTTCTATTTTTTATTACTGCTCAAATAAATGCGAAAAAAACCAGATTAAATTAGGAAGAATTCCAAGAAATATTAAATGGACAGAAGAATTTAGAAAAACTAAAACAACCAAATAATGACGCAAACAGGTTTTAAATGGTTCTGTTCTAAATGCGGAAATATAGAATATGGAGAAAAGCCTCCTAAATTCTGCCCAATTTGTGAAAGTTTAGGTTCAGAATTATATAAAACACTAGATTAAATTTAATTTTAATTATTTAATCTTCTTCATTATATCCTTGCCAAAAAGCCCATTCTTCTAAATCAACAGCATCGTTTTCTAAATCATCATCAAACAATTTGCTTGGACTTTCTAACTCACTATTCATTTTTATAAATTTTCTCCCCATTTTACCCCCAGTATAATGGTAAGTTAATATATTATAAATAAATAATCTATATAGAAAATATAAAATATATAAAAAAGAAATTACTTAGGGCAAACTTCTATGTCATCAAATTCTACCAAAGCCCCAGAAGAGGCAAAACCAAAATAACCATCACTATATAAATTGTTAACAACTTGGAAACTCTTGCCTTGAAATATAACATCAATGTTTGGTCCTCTTGCCTTAACTTCTAACTGGTAAAAAGTACTATGAGTGCCACTTACTTTTTCTGTTCTTAGTCTATCAGTAAAAAGGCGCATTAATCCAAAGTTAAAATTTGTACCATCCCAACTATCTAAAGTCATCATATAAGCAGTATCTTTATTTTGATCAAATTGTCCTTGTGTTGTATATCTAAAAGGAACGAAAAGATGACCGCCACCTCTTTCGTTATTAACCCTCCCTCTTATCTTAAGATCAAAATCTTTAAATTTTATGCCACCTACATATGCAATAGATGTATCATAACTAGTATTTTGTAAAGTGCCATTTTCAACCTTCCAGCCTCCTGCTTGGAATACTAAACCTTTATCATCTGTAAACTTATTTCTATAGCATAGATCTGTTAAATCTTTAGGAGGGGTTAGATCTATAGGCGAGGATAAATCTTTATTAGGATCTGCTAAATCATTTGTAGTTTGTGCATCTAATGAAGAACCTAATTCACCTTGATCAGCATGTGAAGCTAAATCTGGAGGTGGTTCATTGCCTTCATCTGTATCTTGAACTGAATATAAATCAGGCGATGGAGCATTTGCACATCCATCACCACAATAATTTGGATTTTGCTCAGTACAAGAAACCAATAATATTGGTATAAGTAATGCTGAAGCTGTTTTTTTCATATTTTAATGGTTTACAAAAAAGCTTTTATAGCTTTCTATTTAAAAATACTATTTACTAAAATTGTATAGTTCTAAAATATATTTAAAAATAAATACCTTCAATTATAATAAAATAAATATACCTTATAAACAGTCAAATTAGCTTTTCTAAACAATACAAAGTAATATTTAACCTCAATTTTCAAAAATAAGGAAAAATATAACAACTGTTTCTATAGTTAATTATTTATAATAAACAACATACTAAATTTATATGAGAAAAAAAAGTGAAAAATTCATAAACATAATATTTGTTTTTCTAATAGTTATATCAGTAGTTCTTTTAGGTTATACATTAAATAATTTATTTTTTCCTAATAACTTAAGTGAAAAAACAGACACAATGCAAATTCAGACTAAAAGTAAAATGAGTTTAAGTAGTTTTGATAAGCAATTGGCAAAGGCATTTATGGATAAAAATAATGATGGATGATGTGATTCTTGCGGAATGTCTGTAGAACAATGTATAGATTCAGGTCAGCTTCAATGCACAATGGATCCAAATGGTAAAATTGGATTATTAGGTTCGCAGCACATTCATGCAGATTTTAAAGCTTATATAAACAATGAAAAATTGGATTTTTCAGATAAAGATCATATGGCAAGAATGAAAAATGGTTTTTCTTTAAGTAGTTTTATACACGTAGATTAGGGTGCTCCTGAACCTGAGAAAACAGGAGATGTATTGCATATGCATGCAAAAGGTGTTCCTATTCGGATATTTTTTGAAAGTCTAGGAATGAAGTTTAATAAAAATTGTTTTATTTTAGACGATGGTGAGAAATATTGCAGCAATGAATTTAAAACTCTAAAATTTTATGTTAATGGCAAGTTAAATAATGAATATGAAGATTATGTATTTAATGATTTAGATAAAATATTAATTAGTTATGGAAACGAAGACCAAAGTAAAATTCAATCACAAATATCAACAATAACTGATTTTTCAAAAGTTCATTAATAATGAAAAAATTAAATTTGGAGAAAACAACAAGTATTTTTAGTAGTTTTTCAGGAGAAACTAGTTTTCTTGGTGGATATCAAGTGTGTCACAGTATTTGTACTGTTATAATTTCTTTATTGTCCTTAATAGGAATAACAATAATAGGAATGCCAATGTTATTTTTACAAAAAATAGCAATTCCATTTTGGATTATTGCATTGATTTTATTTAGTTTGACTTTGTTTTTATATTTTAAGAAAAGATGCATCTCTAAAAATATCTTAATTTTCAACTTAGGAATAATAATAGCAAGCACACCATTTAACGAATTAGGAAAACCTATACTTATTTTTTGGATAGTTGGAGGATTTATTATTTTACTATCTCTTTTTCTATACATAAAGCCAAAAATAATACAACAACTTCTTTGACCCAAACCTTTTTAAAAATCTCTGAAATCTTTTTATTATGCTAAGACAAGTAATTGTAACAATAATGGGAAATGTAGATGCAGGCAAATCCCAGACCATAGATTGCATTAAAAAAACATCTATAGTCCAATCAGAACCAGGAAAAATAACACAATCAATTAAGGCTTATTCAATTTCTATAGAAATAATTAAGTTAATTTGTAAAGATTTATTAGATTTATCAAAAATAAAAGTTCCAGGTTTATTATTTATAGATACGCCTGGCCATAAAGCATTCTCAAATCTAAGAAAAAGAGGTGGTTCTTTAGCTGATATTGCAATATTGGTAGTTGATATAAATGAAGGATTAAAGCCCCAAACAATAGAAGCTATAGAAATACTAAAAGAGAATAAAACCCCTTTTGTAATAGCCTTAAATAAAATTGATTTATTAAATGGCTGGCAGTCAAGAACAGACATTCCAATGGTAAAAACAATTCAATTTCAAACACAATCAACACAAAAATTACTTGATGAAAAAATATACAGACTTCTGGCAGAATTCTATGAGAAAACTCTTAATACAGAAAGGTTTGATAGGATTGAAGATTTTACAAAACAAATAGTTATGGTTCCTATGTCTGCTAAAACAGGAGAAGGCATTCCAGAATTATTAATGATAATAACAGGTTTAGCTCAAAGATTTCTTGAGTCTGAATTAAGTTACGATCCAGAAGCGCCAGCAGAAGGTACAGTTTTAGAAATAACAGAAGAAAAAGGCCTTGGTCTTTGTATGGATACAATAATATACAAAGGCAAAATAAAAGCCAATGATATGATGGTTGTTGGTACACTGCATGAACCAATAGCAACCAAAATAAAAGCATTATTTTTAGTTGAGAAGAATCAGTTAAAATCTATAAAAGAAGTAGAAGCAGCAATTGGAGTAAAAATTTCTGCAACAGGAATAGAAGCAGTTATTCCTGGAATGCCATTGAAAATAGCAAATAAAGATTTGGAAAAAACAAAAATAGAAATTAAAAAACAAATAGAGGAAACAACACTAGAATTAGATAATGAAGGTATTATTGTAAAAGCAGATTCTTTAGGTAGCTTAGAAGCATTAATAAATTTGTTAAGAGAAAAAGGAACAAAAATTAAAAGAGCGTCTGTAGGAGAAATTTCAAAAAAAGATATTACAGAAGCATTATCATCAAATAATATACTACAAAGAGTAATTTTAGGATTTAATACAAAGCAGTTGGATAACAATGAAGTTAAAATAATCACAGATAACATAATTTATTCATTAATAGATAAATTTGAAGCATGGTATAATGAAGAAAAACAAAAAATTGAAGAAAAATTAATGGGAAATTTACCTAAGCCCTGCAAGATAAAAATACTTGAAGGATATGTTTTTAGACAATCTAGTCCTGCTGTATGCGGCATAGAAGTATTAGCAGGAACATTAAAACATGGAATATCATTAATGAAAGATGATAGAGGAATAACAGAAGTTAAGGAAATGCAGCACGAAGGAAAAAAGTTGGCAGAAGCCAAGCCAGGCGAACAATTGGCTATTTCAATGCCTGGAATAACAATTGGAAGGCAGATAAAAGAAGGAGATATTTTATATTCAGATATGACTGAAGAACAGTTTAGAATTTATAAGAAAATGAAAAAATTAATTACAGTTACAGAAGTAGAGATATTAAAAGAAATAGCAGAAATAAAAAGAAAAAATAATCCTGGTTGGGGAATTTAGAAAACTTTATAACTAATTCTTAGTGTTTGATTTTTACGGGCCCGTAGCTCAGCTTGGTAGAGCATCTGAGTTATGATGAAACTCTTAACAAGTAAAATAGAGAGATCAGATGGTCGCGCGTTCAAATCGCGTCGGGCCCGCTATTTTTTTTCAGATGATAATAATGAAAAAGTAGTTAATGGTAAGAGACTAGATGAAATTTCTAATTATCAGATTGAAAACTTAATTACTAAATCATATCATAAAATATTAAAACAATAAACTAACAAGCAATGAAAATATTCCAATGCTAAAAACATCTGCAATAGAAGTAGTAATAGGAATTAATACATCTTCAGGATCAATCCCTTTTTTATAAACAACCAAACTCCCAATTACCGCAACTATAAAAATAAAAATTACCAAAGATAAAGTTGTTACAATAGTTATTAACATAATTTTACTCAAAATAAAATAACTAAACTCAAAACCTTTAAAATAAGCAATAAATGTTGATAATATAGAAATATAAACCGCACTAAACAAAGCAACAGGAATTATATCTTTAAACAAATGTTTAATAATATGAGAATGTATATTTTTCACTTTCTTTTCATCCAGTGCAGTTGTTATTTTAGAAGTAACTATAATGCCATAATTTCCAATCATCCCATTTAGAGCAGGCAACATAATAATTAAAGGTAAAATAACAATCAAGCTGTCTTGTATGTTTCTCAAAAACATACCAGCAATTAATCCCAAAATTATCGAAACTAATAAAACACCAATACTTTCTCTAAAAATTTCTCTTACTGTAAACAATTAAATCACCACCAATATTACTATGAATAAAGATAATACACTGATAATATCACCGATTGTAGTAACATAAGGCCCCATTATGTCATCAGGATCATATCCATTATTAAAAACCCAAAAAGTTGTTAATACTGTTAGGGGCAATTCTATTATTAATGATATAATTCCAGCAACTAACGAAACAAAAATTAAAATTAATGAATAACTTTTAAAAATAAAATAATTTAATAAAGTAGCCAGCACACCAAGAAATAAAGATACTACTAAAACTAATAATATTGAAGATAAAATATTTATCAATAATATTTTATTATGTTCAAATTTTGGTTTTATATGTTTTGTATTTAATAATGTACCTAATCTAGCAGCTAAACTTCCAAATATATTTCCATGCATTTCTAGAAATCCAGGAAGCAAAATAAACAACCCAGGAATAAGCTCTAATTTATTAGCCAAACCTAACAAAAATACACCAGCAATTAAACCACCTGTAATGGATATAAACTCAGAAGTAAAGATCTCTCTAAAATCCTTATCTATAACTCTTTTTCCTAATATTTTCATAAAAATACCAGCTAATTCAAAAATATAAATTTTATTATATACTCATAAAAAACAAAAGCTTGTTAATAACTTTAACTATTCTTTTAAATTATAAATTATCATTATATTGAAAAATTAGAACTTTATTATACAAACAGCTAATTTTATAAATAAACCACATTTTCCACGTAATAGATGCCCCGATCGTCTAGCTCGGCCAAGGATAAAGCCCTTTCGAGGCTTTGACGCGAGTTCGAATCTCGCTCGGGGCATTATGATTCTAAAAGAATGCACACATTACTTGTAGTTTAAAAACTATCCCGGCAGGAGTAATGTATAATGGCAGAAAATGACATCTATAACTCTAAAATAAGTATGAAAACCTTAAACATAATTTAGAGGAATTAGCTTTACCACCAGATAAAAGAACAAATAAGCAACCCTGCCATTTTTTTAATTGGTGTTTTTTGCCTATGAACATAAAAAGGAATAATGAAAAAGTCGCAATACCGAGAGTTAGAAAATCAAACATAACTTTAGGAACTTTTGCTGGAGAAATAATTAATGTTAATCCCATAATAAAAAAGATATTAAATATGTTGGAACCAACAGCATTTCCTACAGCTAGATCTGATTCGGCTTTTCTAACAGCAATAAAACTAGTGACTAGTTCTGGAAGAGAAGTTCCCACGGCAATTATTGTTGAAGAAATGATATATTCGCTTAACCCGACTTGTTTTGCAAAGAACACGGCACCTTGAACAGTCCATCTTCCTCCATAAAACAAAGCAAATAAACCTCCAACTATGAAAAATAAAACTGTAAGATCCAGGTGTTTGTGCGCAACCACTAACTTATCTTGCCCCAATGGTTCTCTTTTTGCCAGTTCAAAAACATAATAAAGAAAAATAATGAAAAAACCAATAAAAACAAGTCCATCAGAACGATACATCATTCCATCGGTCCCATCAAAAATATTTTTATGAGCCAATACAAAAAAAATCAGTGCTGCAAGAAACGAGAACGGAATTTCTTTCCAGATCGTATTGCGCTTAACTTTAATCGGTGAAAACATTGCACTCAAACCCAAGATCAGCAAAATATTTGCAATATTACTCCCAATTATATTTCCAAAAGATATATCTGTTGTTCCTTTTATTGCTGCAAAAATGTTGACAAAAAGTTCTGGCAAAGAAGTTCCAAAAGCAACAACAGTCAAACCTATCACTAATGACGAAACTCCTAATTTTTTCGCAAGGATAACTGAACCATCAACAAGCCACTTAGCTCCCTGAATAAGTAAAAAAATGCCAACGAAAAAAAGAAAGTATTCCATCAT
>JACPCE010000004.1 GCA_016179945.1 Candidatus Woesearchaeota archaeon
AAAAGAAAAAGTTTTGGTTATGGAATGAAAGCTGAAGCAATCAGGTTGGCTGCATTTGCTTCTCTGCCTTTACCTGGGAGTTATGAATTAACTACTACTGGTTTAGCTTTATTAAAAAAGAAGATTGAAAAAGGAGAAGTTGATAATCTTACACTCAAAGCATTTAGAGATTTTACTCCTTTGAAAAATATTAAAATAGATAAAAACAAATTAACTGGAAGCCCTTATCTAAGAATTTATACCAAGAATAAAAAATTATTTTTTGATATAATTTATAGAAACAAATTAAATGAGAAGTTGTTTCTTTATGGAAGTTTGATGGATCCGAAAGTTGAGTATTATATAACTGGAGAAATAGTTGAAGGTTATAAGGATATTTTAATAGGTTATAGAAAAAATAATATTTTAATTGAGAATAAATTTTATCCAATAGCTGTTAAATATATTAATGGAGAAATAGAGGGTAAAATTATTAATATAAATAAAAGGAAAATAAAGTTAATAGATAAATATGAGGGAAGGAATTATAAAAGAAAAAAAGTAGTTCTAAAAAGCGGCATTAGTGCATGGGTTTATGTTAGAAAATAATCATTTATATACTCAATTAATCTAACATAAGATACTTTAAAATTATCTGCAAAGACTGATTTCTTTGCCATGAACTAAATTAAAATAAGAAAAATTATAAAGATAGCTGATAATTAACGGTACGATTTTTGTCTACTTGCACGTGCCTTGGAATCATTTGGTTTTCTAGTTTCACGAACCCTTATATCCTGCACAAGAAGGTGTCTGTCATAATCTAAAAATGGTTTTTTTAGTTTTTTATTGAATTCAACTAAAGCTCTTGCAATTGCAATTCTTGCAGCTTCTGTTTGTCCTTGCATTCCACCACCTGAAACACTTACATTAATATTAACCTTCTGCCATGTATCATCTGAAAGTATTAAAGGTTCCATTAATCTTTGCCTTAGCAACTCAGGCTGTATTGTATCTAAAAGCTGATGATTGATTCTTATTGTTCCTTTACCAGCAGATAATGTAGCTTTAGCTAAAGCAGTTTTTCTCTTACCAATTGTCTGTATTGTTTTCTTTGCCATATTTATGCAACGCCCTTGCCAACTGATTTGGCTAAATCATTTACTGTTATAAAATTTAATGTTTTTAACTTACTATAATCTGCTCCTTTTATTGTCTCTAATTTTTGATTTTTGTATGATTCAGGCAAACCCATAAAACATTTAATACGCTTAAAAGCTTTCATACCTCTTTCTTGTTTGTAAGGCAACATTCCCCTAATTGTTCTTTTTACTATACGATCAGGCATCTTTGGATAGAAAGGGCCTTTGTAAGCATGACCCATATGCTGTTTTTCTATAAACCTTTTTAATAATGTTTTTTTTATTCCTGTAAGTACTATTTTTTCACTATTTACAATTATTACAAATTCTCCTTCTAATGCTGTTTTAGCTGCAAATGAAGCTAATCTTCCTAATATTAAGTTTGTACCATCTATTATCATATTTATTTGGAAAAGTATTGGGTTTTTAAATGTTTTTCTTTATAAAAAATTTTAAATACACAACATACTATAAGATTTTATGGGAAAATATACAAAACTTGCTTTAACAGTCAATGTTGTTGTTTTTAGTTTAATATTCTTATTACATTTATTTAGAATAATATCTGGTTTTGAAGTTAGATTTGGGAGTTTAATTATTCCTAATTGGATAAGTTACATAGCACTTGTTGTAGCTTTGGTTTTGATATATTTAAATTATAAAGGACTTTAGCAATATTATTAAATTTTTCTGAGATTTTAATTTTATGAAAATAGCTGTTATTGAAGATAGAATTGCTGATGTAAGAAGAAATTATTCTATGTTAGTTAGAAGTAGACATGATGTTTCTGTATTTTATTTACCACCAAATACATTTGTTGATGTTGGCAGTCTTCTTGAAGAGGCATTCTCATTAGAAATAGATAATTTAGTTTCATATGGATTTAGAAGAGACAAAATAACATTTCCTATATTATCTAGGGAAAACCCTTATTATAGATTTGATCGTGAAAAATTAAGATCTGATAGATTTAATATATTTTTTATTGATGGTTTAGACGGTGAATGTTTTAATATTATTAGAGACTATGGACTTCCAAAAGATAAAATATGTATTGCAAGCGATTATAGTGCAATAGTTGATCATGCCAGAGAATTAGGTTATTCAACTGTGGAAAAACAAAATGCTGATATTCATGAATTAGTTGACAGATTAAAAGCAGCTTAAGCAAAGTTTATTAATATTATTTACTCTCATTTATTATGGAAACTGAAAATTTTATTACAAAGGAAATGACTATTGGAGATGTAGTAAATAAATATCCAGAAACAACTTCAATTATGCTAAATTATGGTTTACACTGTGTTGGCTGTGCTGTCAACCCTTATGAAACTATAGAAAATGGGTGCTTAGGCCATGGCATTGATGAAGAAACAATTGATAAATTAATTAAGGACTTGAATCAAGAAATAGCAAAAAGAGATGAAAGATTTAAGAAAATTATTTCCATTACTGATAATGCTTCAAAGAAATTCAAGGAATTTATAAAAGGAGAAAATAAGAATTATTGTGGTATAAGGTTTGGTGTTGTTGATACAGGGAGTACTTTGCAGTATACATTAGATTTTGCAGATTCTGCTAATGAAAATGAAGAAGTTTTTGAGGATAATGGATTAAAAATATTTATTGAAAAAGAATCTGTTAATTTAATAAAAGGAACACAAATTGATTATATTGAAAACGAAAGAGGAAGTGGTTTTAAAATAGATAATCCAAGTGCTGAAAAATCTAGTGGATGCGGATCTGGCTGTGGCTGTCATTAAGTATATTCTACTATATAAAAATTTATATAATTCTATTTTAGATTAGAATTTATGCCTGAAGTATCTGAAAGAATTCACAGGGTTAACAATCCAACTTTAACCGGGGTTCTTGATGTTGGAGATTTTGTTTTTACACATTGTGGTACAAAAGGAGATTTTCCTACTTATGGTGTTATTGTTTATTTGTGGTCTGGTAGACCAGAACATGTAAGTGTGTATCATTATGGTTTAGGTTTTCCAACATTAATTGCTAGAAAACCTTCTGAAAGGACTATTAAAAAAGTTTCTAGAGATGAAGCACTTGAAGATTTTAGAAGAACATATCAAGGCATTCAAGCTGAATCAGATAGAAGAAGTCTTCCTAATCTTCAACGTGCTTTAGTGTCAAGAAGAGCTGATTACTTAAGACAAATAGTAGAATATTTAGATAGTGGAGGAGATAGTTCTAGTCTTGGCTTGTATCCTTCTAATAGTTTTATACCAAAGCAACCAGAAAGCACTAGTTATATTGTTAGACCTTTATATCGTGGTAAGGGACAATATTATGGCAGTCTAAGTCTTTTAGGAAATAATGAATATTTTTATGAAGACCAATTTGATGATCCGAAACTTGAAGAGTTGATAGGTGTTACTACTGAGGAACATTATGATGAAAGATTTTTATCAGATTTATTACATAATTTAAGACCTAGAGGAATAGGGAAATTTGCTGGTACTAAAGTAAATCCAATAATTGGCTACAAAGCATATGCAGTTCCAGAAGATAGTGCTGGTTTAGTTAAAGGTTACAAAGTTGTTCTAAGATTATTAGGAGAATAAATATTAAAAAATTATTTAATCAATAAATTTATATACAAATCAATTTTTATTTTTCTTATGAATAAAAAAGAGTATGATGTTATTATTATTGGTTCTGGACCTGGTGGTATAACTGCTTCTATTTATACTGTTAGAGCAAATCTAAAAACTTTAGTGATAGGTGGAAGTACTCCTGGTGGCCAATTAATGATAACTACAGATGTAGATGACTTTCCTGGATTTCCTGGCGGAATTCAAGGCCCTGAATTAATGCAAAGAATGAGAAAGCAGGCAGAATTATTGGGTGTAGAATTTTTGGATGAGAATGTTACTAAAACTGATTTTAAAAAAAGACCTTTAAAATTATTTGCAGAAGAAAAAGAATTTTCTGCTCATGCAGTTATAGTTGCAACTGGAGCAAGCGCTAAATGGTTAGGAATACCTTCAGAGAAAAATTTAATTGGTAAAGGTGTTAGTGCATGCGCAACGTGTGATGGATTTTTTTTCAAAAATAAAAATGTATTGGTAATTGGTGGCGGGGACACTGCAATGAGGGAAGCACTTTATTTAGCTAAAATATGCAAAACAGTTACTGTTATCCATAGAAGAGATAAATTAAAGGCACAAGCTGCTTTGGAACAAAAAGCAAAAAATACAAAAAATATAAGCTGGGTTTGGAATTCAGTTGTTGAGGAATTTTTAGGAACAAATAAATTAGAAGGTGTAAAATTAAAGAACATTGTTACTAATAAAATTAGTGAATTAAAGTGTGAAGGTGTGTTTGTTGCTATAGGTCATAAACCAAATACTGGATTTTTAAAAGGAAATATTGAATTAGATGATCACAATTATATTGTAGTTAATGATCAGGTTAAAACAAATGTTGAAGGTGTATTTGCAGCTGGTGATGTTCATGACTACAGATATATGCAAGCTGTCACTGCAGCTGGTGCAGGGTGTATGGCTGCTTTAGAAGCTAGTGATTATATAGAAGAACTAAAACATAAAAAATAAAATGCCAAGACAAAACATAATAATATACAAGCAATCAAAAAAAGACATTAGAAAGCCAAAAGAAGTAAAGTTTCTTCACTGCCATAAAAATGTTAAATTCTTAAGTGCACATGTTAAGGCAAAACACATAGGTAAAAAACTAATTATTAAAAGATAATTATATTTACTTGTTAGTAGTAAAATATATAAACTTTATATTAATATTATTTCTATGATAACAAATCCAGATTTAAAAGAATTACACAGACTTTTAGCTAGATCTGAAGAATTTATTGAAATTAATGATGCTAAAAATGTTAAATTAAATATACCTGACTTAGGATTTTCTACATTATATTGCAGAAAAAGAGATCATTTAGTTGGCAGTGGAAAAAAGAGGTATTTGGTTGTTTTGATAGACAAAGAATTTCCTAATTTTAAAAGTGAAAAACATGTTGAATCATTTCTAAATTATGCTAGAGAATTAAATGAGAAGGGATATTATTTTGCTCCAGTATTAAAAAGCCCACCCTATTTAAGACATGATGGAAGAAGCAAATCAAGAGTTGAAATAGGTGATAAAAGATCAAGACATGTCAGAACTAAAGACATAGAAAGATTATTGATTAGAACTACAGAAAACAACTTGACTTATTATGTTCCTAATAGTGAAGAAAGCAAATTAATTTTAGTTTCTTTTGCATCTGTTCAATCTAGTTATGATCATTTACCAGATGATCATGGAGCTAGAGTATTTGCTCCTGATGGAAGAACTTTGGAAAGAAGCATGCGTTATGATATAAAAACAAAATTTTATGACAGAATTACTTTTGTTCCTGTTAAATCTAGAGGAAATTTAGCTATTGCTGCTAATAAAACAACAACTATTGAAGAAAGTCAACGTAGATTAATTTAGCAGTAATTTTGCTGGACAAAATAAGCAAGTTGTCTTTTACCTCTGTGAACCCTTGTTTTAACAGCACCAACACTGTCTATTTCTAATATTGTTTTTATTTCATCTATATTATAACCAAGAAGTCTTAGTTCTAAAGCCCTACGATTTGTTCCATTTACTTCACTTAAACCATTTTCTAACAGTTCTTGTCTTTCTCTATCCTGTAAATAGAATAATTGTGCTGGTTTTACTTTATCATATACTGCGCCTGGCAGATACCCTGTCCTTCCTCTAACATGTCTTCTCTCCTTTTTTAATTTCATTAATGCAGTATTTTTTGTTACTCTGTATATCCAAGTTTTAAATCTTGATTCTCCTTTAAAATTTCTTAGATTTTTATGTACTGCAAGAAAAACTTCGCTTGTTACATCTTCTGCAAGTGTTGGATCTTTTACACAACCAACTGCAATACTATAAACATATCTATAATTATCTTTGTATAAATCTACAAAACTAGAATATTCTAAACTTGGATGAATTCTTCTTCCTAATTGTTCTTTCATAGTTAATTAATTGAATGATAAATTTTATAAAATTAATCTTTATCTGTGTTTTTTGATATTTATTTTATGGCAATATTTTTTTACTGGGCATTTTGAGCAGAATGGACTAATTGGAACACAAATATTTTGTCCAAAAACCACAAACAAATCATTAATATCATGATAATATTCTTTTGGTATTATTCTAAGCAATTGTTTTTCTGTTTCATCTGGTTTTTTAGTTTTTATCCATCCCAACCTATTTGGTATTCTATGAACGTGTGTATCAACAGCAATATGATTTTTGCTGTGGAATCCATAAGTCATGACTATATTCATTGTTTTTCTGCCAACACCTTTTAATTTTAATAATTCTTCTTCATTATCAGGAACTTTTCCACTGTAATTTTTTATTAGAACTTTGCAAATTTCTTTTATTCTTCTGGCTTTAGTCTTATAAAAACCAACTGGATAAATTAATTTTTCAATTTGTTTTGTATTAAGTCTTAGAATTTTTTCTGGAGTATCAGCTACCTTGAATAATTGGCGAGATGCGATAGCAGTAACTGCATCTTTTGTTCTCAAGCTTAATAAACAAGAAATTAGAACTTTAAAAGGATTTTTTGTTATATCTCCTATTTCTGTTACTATTGCATTATTATACTTTTCACATTCTTTTTTTATTAGATTAATCACTGCTTCTATATTATTAGATTTCAGCATTGGTTAAATAGCTATAAATTTTTATGAAATTATGTCTGTATGCCTCATAACCTATGCTACATTTATGAATCCCAGGTTATTTTCAGGATTGATTGGTCGTCTTGGTCATTCTACTAATATTTCTTATGATTTAGTATATGTCGCAGAACATCAGAGATTTTTTGGCTTTCCTGAAATAAGTGGTAAAATAATTTGTGATGTTTTTGATGATTCTGGTAAGGTAAAAATTCATGGACTTGGTGCTATGACTATTAGAGAATCTAGAAAAAATTGGTATAATGCAGTTTTGTATAAATATTTAGATGATGGACTTTTTGGAGAGTTAGATAGAATAGAAGGATCATCTTACTTAGTTAGAAAAAGAATAGAAAAAGAACATATATTTAATTTTAGAGATAAATCTCCTTGGAACGAAACTACAGATGATATATATGTATATGAAGCATTAAAAGATATTCCATTAGAAGGTCGTAATTTACAATATGTTAGAAGAGGCATTGCTCCAAATAAAGATTATTTAGAAAAATGTAGAAATGGCCTTAGGCTTCATAGTTGTGCTTTTAGACAAGAATTTGAGAGAACTACTTTTTTAATAGGGAAAGGTAATAACTCTAATGCTTTCTCTTTGGAAGATAGTGTGTTTTCAATAAATAATAGAATGTTTTAAATAATCAATATTATTTTAGAAAATAAAGGGGATGTAGTATAACTTGGTTCAGTATAGGGGCCTCCAGTAATGGAAATATGAGCTGTAAAGCGATGATATTATTTTTTGAGAAGAAAGCCTCGGATCAGGGTTCAAATCCCTGCATCCCCACTTAATAATAAAAAATTTAAACATGCGAATTTCTCTTTGATAATTTTTAAAAATGAGATTAGAAAATCTAGTTAGGGGTATTGTGAGTTCATTTATATTAGCTATGCCATCAGCATGCACTCCAAGCAAAGGCTCTATTCAGGATATTAAGGAACATCAAGTTGAAAGAAAACAAAAGGGCTTTAATTTTGTTTCGTGGAAATCTGAAGAATATGAAAATTTATACTCAGATAATTCCTTGGAAGAAATAAAGTTCCTTGGTAGTAATTTTGTTGCTTTAACTCCTATTCATTTTCAGGATGGAATTAATTCAACATTAATTTATTCACTTCATGGAACTACTTCAACTTACTCTGCTTTAAGACATGCTATTGAAAAAGCGCATAGACTTGGAATAAAAGTTATGTTAAAGCCGCATATAGAATTAAAAGATGGAAACTGGCGTGCTATGATAAATTTTTCAAGTGATTATGAATATAGAATGTGGTTTTATAATTATCAAAGGTTAATAGTAGAATATGCAAAATTTGCGCAAGATAATAGTGTTGAACAAATTTGTATTGGAACTGAACTTGATGGCTTAACTTCTAGAGATGGAGACTGGCGTAGATTAATAAAAGAGATAAGAAATGTATTCAAAAGTAACATAACTTATGCTGCAACATATAGCAATGCAAGATTTGTAAATTGGTGGAATGATTTAGATTTTATAGGTATAAATGCTTATTTTGAATTAACAAATAAACAAGACCCAAGCCCTTTAGATTTGTACAATTCATGGGTTGTATATTTAGATGATATTAAATTACTCTCAGATAAATATAAAAAAGATATTATATTTACAGAAGTTGGCTATAGAAGCTTGAATGGCACAAACAAAGCACCATGGGATTTTCTTTCTCAAGGAACAACAGATCTTGATGAACAGAAGGATGCATATGGTTCAATATTTTGGTCTTTTTGGGATAAATCTTGGTTTAGTGGTGTTTATTTCTGGGCATGGGAAGCAAATCCAAAAAACACCCATGTGCTTGATAATGGATATAGTCCTAAAGGAAAACCAGCTGAAATCCATTTAATGGATTGGTTTAATAGATAAATTAGTAAGTGAACTAAATAATTGCTAAAGTAAAATATAAACAGATGTTGACAATTTATAGCTTGTATTAGTGTAAGATTTAAAAAAATTTACTCAATTCTATTAAAAACTTAATTCGCTAGCTAAATAGAAATGTTGTTACTTCAAAATAGATACATACAGAAAACTTTATATAATAGTTCACATATCTTGAGACTTATGAAATATTCAAAATTTTTAGTTGTGGTTTTAGCGATATTATTGTTATTTTCTTTTACTGTATCAGCAGCACAAGTTTCAATTACTCCGGGAAATCCAAATGACAATGATAATTTAACATGTAATATAGACGGAGTAGCACCTAATGATTTAGCTAGATATAGTTTTCAATGGCATGTTAATGGTGCGCAAGATAAAACAATAGGAAATACTTGGGTTTATCCTTTTTCAAAAACAAAGACAAATGATTTTATAACTTGTGTTGTATTCGCACCTGGTGGATTTTTTGTAGGACTAGATAGTAAAACAATAGCAGCTATTCAGCAGCCAAAACAAAACAACCCACCAAGCGTAAATATTATTTCTCCAGCTAGCGGATCTAATTTCTTTAAAGGAAATAATATTAATTTTAATGCTTTAGCTAGTGATCTTGACAATGATCCTTTATTTTTTACGTGGGATTTTGGAGATGGTTTTATTTCACAAGGCATACTGAATCCTAATCATATTTATAATTTAGCTGGAAATTATTTAGTTAAATTAACTGTTAGTGATGGTAAGGTTGATGTTTCTGATAGCATAATTTTAAACATTGTAGATCCAATGGGCGGTCAAAAGAAAAATCCTTCTGCTGTTATTGATGCACAAGCAAATGCAAAGGTTGGTGATTTTGTATTATTTAGAGGAGATAGAAGTTTTGATCCTGATGGAAACATTGTAAATTATGAGTGGGATTTTGGAGATGGAATCAAAGCAAATGGACCTGTAGTTCAACATCAATATAATTTAGCTGGAAATTATGCTGTAAGTTTGACTGTTACTGATAATGATGGTTTGAAAAATGCAGTTGTGGTGTTTGTAAATGTTGTAAATCAAAATGTTTTAAATCAGGTACCTGTTGCTGTTATTGAATTAAGCGCTGCAAATTTAATTGCTGGTGAGCCTTTTGATGCTAAAGGAATAAAAAGTTTTGATCCTGATGGAAACATTGTAAATTATGAGTGGGATTTTGGAGATGGGAGAACACACAATGGTGTAAATGCAAGATTAATTTATCCAAATCCAGGAAATTATAAAATAACATTGACGGTTACTGATGACAAAGGTGCAAAAGGAACAACAAGCACAAATGTTGTAGTAAATCAAAATGTTTTAAATCAGGCACCTGTTGCTGTTATTGATGCAAGCAGTATTGAAGCGTTCTTAGGTTTTCCAATTAGATTAAGTGGTTCTAGAAGTTTTGATCCTGATGGAAACATTGTAAATTACGAATGGAATTTTGATGATGGAACTATTGCTGACGGTGAATTTATTGAACACACATTTTTTAATCCTGGAATTTACAATGTTGTATTGACTGTTACTGATGACAAAGGTGCTACTGGCAGCAAAGTCTTATCTATAAATGCTGGCAATGTAAATAGAGGGCCTGATTTTGACAAGCTTAGAGTAGATCATAAGAAAAATAATGATTTAGATGATAACTATAGAGATACTAGAATAGCAAGATTAATGCCTTTAAATTTTAAGAATTTTTACAATAAAGGTGAAAACTTTGCACTTTTAGCTAAACTAGTAAATGAAGGAACAGCTAATGATGTTGTTGATGTAAAAGTAAGTGTTCCTGAATTTAATTATGTGCGTGTTGTGAAAAATGTTCATATTGAAGCAAATGAAGTAAAATGGGTAATGCTTAATGTTGAAATCCCGGTTTCTGCAGCTTCTGGTGTGTATGTTGTAAAGGTTGAATTATTAGCAAATAAAGGGTTTATTGAAAATAATAAAGCGTTTTGGGATTTTGTAGTTGCTTAAATTTCGTTACTACCAAAAGATTTATAAATAAGTAGCAACTACACAATGACAACACTTTTGAGTAGTGTTTTTGAAGGAGGAAAATTAAGATGAAAAATTTCAGATTATTTGCATTGGTTATGTTGACTTTAGTTTTATTTACAACTAGTGCAGTTACAAGTGTGTTTGCAATAAGCAGTGGATTTGTAAATTTCAATGATCCATTTGTTACAATAAACAGAATTGAAGTTAATGATCAAGTTGCTGATGAATTCTCACCAATTTATTTAGAAAGAGAGCAAGATGTTATAGTTGAAGTTTATTTTACAGGGAATCCATATGGAAAATGCAGATCAGGAAATAATAATAAATGCTATGATGTAAAGGTTGATGCTGAAATAAACGGCTATGAATACGGTGATATAAGGGATGTAGAAGGTCCTTTTGAAGTTGAACCTGGAGTTCAGTATAGAAAGGTTTTGAGATTTAAATTACCAGAAGACATGCCTGCAAGCGATGATTTAACTCTTAATGTTGATATTAAAGATGATGATGATTTAGTTATTATAAGATATCCTGTTAGAATACAGGAAATAAGACATAGATTGAATATTTTTGATGCAATATTTAATCCTACAAACAATGTACAGGCAGGACAGCCTTTGTTTGCTAATATAAGACTAGAAAACTTAGGAGATAATACTGAAAGCAGTGTTAAGGTTACTGTTGCTATTCCTGCTTTAGGATTACAAACTAGCGAATATGTTGACAGATTATCAACATTAGAATCTGATGATAGAGATGATGATGAAGATGTAAATGATGCTGCAACATCAAATGATTTAATGCTAATGATACCTCAAACTGTAAATGAGGGAGATTACAATGTACTTGTAACATTAGAATATAATAGAGGAAGAACATTAGAACAGAAAACTTACAAGATGCATATAAAAGGTGCACAACCTGTTATTCAAATTAAAGATTTGAAAGCTACTACAACAGTAAGTGTAGATTCACAAGCACAAGTTGTAGAGAAAGGAAATGGCGCAGTTTTCAAGTTTAGTGTAGGAAATCTTGGCCAGCAAGCAACATCTTATACATTTGAATTAGTTGGTGTATCTGACTGGGCAAACACAAGAGTTGAACCTCTTAATTTAGTAGTTCAACCTAACAGTGTATCTGATGCATATGTTTATGTTGCTCCTAAAGAAAATGTTAAGGGAATAAAAACATTTACTGTAAAAGTAATGTCTGGAACTAGCTTAGTAGCAGAAAAGAACTTAAGCCTAGAAGTTAAAGAGGCTAAGGGAGCAGACTTAAAAACAGTATTTACTTGGATATTCATTGTATTGCTAGTTATATTGGCAATATTAGTAGTGGTTGTCTTGGCTAAGAAACTTGCTTCAAAAGAAGAGAAAGGAATTGAAGGACAAACTTACTACTAAAATTAGTAGGTGAATTTAATGCAAAAAGAAAGGTTTTTTTTAGTTTTATTTATTAGTCTTCTTTTAATAATTTCTATAGTTAATGCTGTTGAAATTAATCCTTTAAGCTTAAGCGGAAGTTTATGTCCTAGAGAAACTGGATTATTTACGCATGTTGTCAAAAACAATAACAATGTTGTAAAAGATTATAGTTTGAACATTAAAGGAAGTGCTTCTGCATGGGCAACTGTTGTTCCAAGCGGATTTATTTTAGGGCCTGGAGAACAAAAGAATATTTTTACTTATATTACCCCATCACAATCAACAGAACCTGGAAATTATGACTTACAGATTGAGGCAAGCTCTCCAGGTGACAGCAAAAGTATATCTCATACTGTAACTGTCAAAAATTGTTATAGTGCAAATTTAGGTGTTAGTTCAAATTCTAAATCATCTTGTCCAAGCGATGCTATACAATATACAGTTAATTTGAAAAACAATGGTGAATATGCTGAAACATTTAGTTTAAGTGTTACTGGCAATTTAGCTTCAAGAACAAGTTTAAGTGATAACCTTGTAATTCTTGGCAAGGGAGAAACTAAAAATATTATAGTATTTGTCAACTCTCCTGCTGATTCAGGAAGCTACAGCCTTACATTAATAGCTGAATCTGAAAGCGGAAGAGTAAGAGAATCTGTGCCTTTATTATTGAATGTCAATCCTTGTTATGATTTTAATTTAGCAATCAATGGAAATAATACTTACAATGTGTGCGATAGGAGCTATGTTGTTATTCCTTTAAATTTAAAAAATATTGGAACTACTGTTAATAGCTATAAAATTAATGTTGACGGACCTGTATGGGCAAAGGTAGAAAAAACAGATATTGTTTTAAAAGACAAGGAAGCTAAAACTTTTAATTTAATGTTTGCTCCAGATTATGGATCAGCAGGAGAATATGGTATTAGATTAACTGTGACTCCAGAAAGGGGAAGCATGAAATCTATAAGTGATTTTAGTGTAACTGTTAGAAAATGTCATTCTGTTGATGTTGAATTTTTAACTAAAAAATCTGATTCATGTAAGGGAACAATTGAAAGTTATGATGCTGTGATTAATAACAATGGTGAAGTAAGAAAGAGCTATAGAATAGAACTTGACGGCCCTCCATGGGCAAGTATTGATGATAAATATAAATTATTAATATTAGGCCCTAAGGAACAGAAGAAAGTAACTATAAGGGCAGCTCCGACAAGCGCTGTTAAGGAACAAAATTATGCTGTGAAACTAAAAGCAGTGGCAACTGATGAAAGCAGTGCTTCTGCTAAAGATGTTGATGAATTAATATTAAATTTGAAAGATGCAAATGAATGCTATAAACCTGCAATAGAATCAAAATATATGGATGTAGTAGTTTATTATGATTCAAGTGTTGCATTTCCTATAGAAGTAAGAAATGATGGTGTTAGAAGGGCTGACTTTAGTTTATTTTTAAGCGGAAATGCTGCAAAATTTTCTACATTAAATCCTAGTGCAATTAGTTTAGATCCTGGAAAGAGCGATATTGTTTATTTGTATATTGCTCCTGATATAAATGTTAAGCTTGGAAGTTATGATGCAAATATTGCTTTGAATATAAAGGACGGTCCTTTACTAACAAATAAGAAATTTAACATTGAAATAACTAATGTAAAGGAAAGAGCTACAAATTTACAGTCAAATACTGAAGTTGTTAAAACACCTGTTACAAATGAAGTTTCATACTGGCAAAGATTAAAATCTTGGTTTGGCAGGAATTTTATTGGAAGTGAAGAAGAAAGAATATCTTTTTCAAATGTTACACCAATAATAAATGTTACAAATACAAATACTCCAAAATTTATTAAATATAAATATTATATTTTAGGAGTTCTTATAACTATACTTGTAATAATACTTTTAATAATTATATTCTCTGGAAGAAAAGAAAGTATAAATAAGAAAAACAAAAAGAAATCTAAAAAAACTGATTACGAAGCCGAAGACATAAAAGGAAAAGTAGAAGAAGATAATTAAACTTTTAAACTAACAATTTTACTTACATTATCCTGCATTGATACGCCGTAAATATAATTTGCTTCTGAAATAATATTATCATTATGACTTATTACTATATATTGGGCTTTATCTGCATACTTTTGTATTAATTTTGATAATAATTCTGAATTCCTCTTGTCTAAAGCAGCATCAACCTCATCTAGTAAATAAAATGGAGAAGGATCATATTCTTGTATTGCAAAAATAAATGCTAATGCTGCCATTGTTTTTTCCCCGCCAGACAAGCTTCTTATATCTAATAATTTATTTCCTGTTATCCTTACTTGTATATCCACTCCTGCTTCAAATGGATTTTCCTGATTTTCTAATTCTATGTGGGCTTCACCTTTTGTTGTTAACTGATTAAATATATCTTTGAAATTTTTCACTATAATATTGTATGTTTTCATGAATATATCTTTCTTTTTACTTTCTATCTCTGACATCATTTTTAGAACGTCTTCCTTTTCAAGTTTTAACTTTTTAACTTTATCAATAACCTTTTCATATTCTTCTTGTATTTGCTCGTAAACTTCCAATGCTCTTAGATTTACATTACCTATACTGTTTAGTTCTTTTTCATCTTCACGTATTTTAAGCTTTAATTCTTCTATTGACAATCCTCTTTTTATTTTTGCTTCTTTAAATGGCTCAAATTCCTTTTGTAATGCTTCTAACTCTGCCACTGCTTTTGCCCTATCTATATTTACATTATTTAATCTCTGGTCATTGCCTTTTAGCTTTTCACTTTCCCTAGCAATATCTGTTTCTAGTGACTGAATTTTTTCTAATAATTTATTTCTTTTGTTAATAAGATCTTTAAAATTAGAATAAAATTTCTTTTCTTCCTGCTCTTTTGTTTTAAGCTCTTGTTCTCTTTTCTTTGTCAAATCTTTCACATTATTTAATTCTTTTATGAAATCATCATATTCTCTGTCTTGCTGCTTGATTATTTTCTCTGTTTTTTCTCTTTCTGGTGCAAGCATCGACTCTATCTGTGTATCTATATTTTTTATATTTCCAATAATCTCAAGTATTTTTTCTTTGATCTTAAGCTTGTTATCTTCTAGTTTTTCTAGATTATTTGAAAGATTTGGATCTGCAATTTTTTCTTTTAACTTTTGTTTTTTAACTTTTGAATTTTCAAGCTCTTTTGAAAATTGCTTTATTTTTGATTCTGTTTCAGATAATTCCTTATCTAATTTTTTTTGCTCATCAAGAAGATCTTTTTTATTTTCTATCAAATTGCTTGTATCTGTATCTATATTTAGTGATTTTTCCAGTTTTATTACATCTGCTTCTAAATTTGCTCTTTTCTCCCTTAACTTTCTTATTATATCTTCATTACTTAATTTTTTATTTTCAATATGATTAATTAGTGTTTTTTTCTTGTTAATTTCTTCTTCTAGATTTTCTACATTTTCATTTAACTCCTTTTCTTTAAATCCAAGGCCTGTTTTTTGCATACGGTAACCACCAATCATTGCACCTGATGGTTCTAATAAATCTCCTTCTGTAGTTACCATCCTAGCTCTTCCTATACCAATTCTTCTGCCTGTTTCTATATTGTCTATAACTAAAGTTGAACCAAGAGTGTATGAAAATACATCTTTGTATTTTTGATCATATTTTACTAGGTCAACAGCAAGTCCATGAACTCCTTTCTGATTTAATATTTCTTTTATTCCTTGCTCCACAATCCTTGATTTAATTTTATTCAAAGGTAAAAATGTAGCTACGCCTAACCTATTTATTTTAAGATGTTCTATACATTTTTGTGCTGTTATTTCTGAATCAACAACAATACTGCTTAATCTTGAACCTGCTGCAACTTCCAGAGCTAATGCATATTTTGTTTCTATCTCGCCTAGGCTTGCTACTGTGCCATTTATTCCTTTTATTGTGCTTTTAAGCTCAAGGATTTTTCTTACAGCTGAATCATTCAAATTTCTTTCTTGTATACCTATCTGTCTAGATCTCTGCTTTGCAAGTTCTTCTGTACTATTAGAAAATTCCTGCCTTAATTTGTTTAATTGTAATGAATATGAAGAATCTTCGTTTACTGCTTTAGATAAATTTTCATTTATTTCTTTTAATTCTTTCTTGTTTCTCTTTAGGTCTTCTAATTCTTTTCCACTTCCCTTTAATGCATTTAATCTTTCCTCTATTGAATTTAATTTGAATTGAATCTGATCCTTGGTTCTTATTACGTTCTGCTTTTCTTCATTTATTTTATTTAATTTACTAAGCAAGTTATCAATATTTTCATCTATTTCTTCCAATGATTTATTTATGTCTGTATCTACACCATGTTTTTCTTTAAATAATTCCAACTGCTTTTGTAATTCTTTTTCTTCATTATTTATATCTTTGAGATTTTTTTCTTGTTCTTGTTTTTTTAATTTTAATTCTTTTATTTTGTCTTCAACTTCTTTTATATTATTATTTAATTGTTCTTTTCTTGATTTTATCTTTACTATTTCACTTTGACATACTTCTAATCTTGAATTTGCCTTTACTATTTCTGTTTTTAACTCTTCAATTTCTTTTCTTATTATTAACTGGTCTTTTTCACCTTTAACTTCCACTTCATTATTTATGGTATTTATCTGTTCTTTGTTGTTTTGAATTAATTGTCTTACCGAGTCTATTTCCTTATTTATTTTCTCTGTTTTTTCTTCTGCTTCTTTTTTTCTCTTTTCTATTTCATTTAGTTTTTCTTCTTTTTCTTTTATCTGTAAGTGTACTAATGTCGCTTTATGATCCTTAACTGACTCCTGCAAATCCTTATATTTAATTGCCTGATCTCTTTCTTTTTTTAATTCTCTTAAATTTACTTCTCTTTCAGTCAAAATAATTTCAGCCTCATTTAATTTAACATCAACTTTTTCCAGTTCGCTTAAACATTTATTCTTTTTATCTTCATACATAGAAATTCCTGAAATCTCCTCTATTACCTGACGTCTTTCTATTGGCTTCATTTCTGCAAGTGAAACTATATCGCCTTGAAGAACTATGTTGTGACCATCTGGATCTAACTTTGCAGAATTTAAAAGTTCTAGAATTTGTTGCCTTGTTCTTGTTTCTTCATTTATTTTGTAAATACTTGTTCCATTTTGCTTAACTACTCTAGTTATTCTTACTTCTTTTTTGTTTATTGGAAATTTTCCTGTAGAATTATCAAATTCTATTGTTACTTCAGCTTCTTTTGCAGGAGAACCTTTTTTTCCACCATTAAAAATTAAATTGGCTGATTTTTCTGCACGCATTTCATGCGCTGAAGATTTACCAAGAACAAAACATACTGCATCGCTAAGATTGGTTTTTCCAGAGCCATTTGCTCCTATTATACAATTAAAACCATTTCCAAAAACTAATTCTGTTCTGTTGGAAAATGACTTAAAACCCCTAGCAATTAACCTTTTAATAACCACCATCTTTAATGGAAATTAACTGCAGTGTATTTATAAAGTTTTTGCAAAATTTTCTGCAATTTATAAATAAAGAGAATTTTTATACACCTTATTACTGTATTTTAAAAGTGATTTTCAAGCCTATAAAGCAGTATTATTAATATTATTGATTTTTGTTACCATTTTATAGTAGATACTAACCAAAAGCTTTATATATTAGTGAATATACTATAATTATATCACCTCTTTTTCCCAGGGAGAAGATTCTTCGGAGTCTTATCCTTGGGTTTTATTAAAAAATTATTTTCTATTACTCAAAGAAATTTTAGATTGAATAAAATGGCAAGACGAATTTCTAAATTTGTTCAAGTATCAAATCTTGTTGCTCGGGGAAAAACCGAGAGAGAAATAGTTGATGCAACAGATATAAAATTAGGAACTGTCAAAGTATATTATCACGCTGCAATACAGGGATATACTTCTGTTGTCGGATATCTTTCTTATTTGGCGGGCAAAAGACAGAAAAAACCAAACTATAAATTTTTAAGTGAACTTATAAGGTACAAATTAAAAGAATTGGGAGAAAGGCAAAATTATCTTGTGAAATCAACAGGAATCGCTCGTCCTTATGTTCACTTCTATTTTTATGGTAAGAATATGCCTTGTAAACATAGGATTGAGAAGATTTTTCAAGCTTTAGAAGTTCATAATTCTTTAGAAGATTTAGTTGATAAAGAACAGTTATATTTTTCTTTTAATAATTAATTTACTTCTTCAAGAATTCAGTGTATTTACAAGAACCACAATATAGTCTATCTTTATGAACACCTAAGAACATTCCAGGCCCACATTTAGGGCAAGTTTTAGCTTTTTCTAATTTATTTCCAGATAATTTATATTTTGTCCAACGCTGACTTGGTTTTTTATTTTTAGCTTTTTTCTTTACCATATTAACACCTTATTTAGCTGCCTTAGGCTCTGATTTTTTTCCTTTAGGAGTTTCAAGAAATTTTAATGTTCTCTCATCTTCATAAATATGCGCAATAATTTTTGCTTTTTGAATTCCAAATTTTGTGTAAATATGTCTTACAGAAACCAATTCAGGCTTAGTATTATATTTTTTAGCTATTTCTTCTTTGATTGTTGCTTTTGTTGGTGTAGGAGCATTTGGATGCTCTAATTCAAATTTTATTCTTTTTCTTGCCAACAAAGGCATTTCTAATTCTTTTAAATTTTCAACTTTCATCTTGTTTTTATTGCATATTCTCCCTTAACATTTATATTCATCTTCTTAGCAATTTCAGATTTACTTGAATCAAATATAATTATACGCCCCTTCCATGATGTTGTTAGATCTGTAGACTTACATAATGGACATTCATTTCCCTTTACAAATGCCTTACAAGATTTGCATGCTTTTTTCTTTACCATTTAAAAACTTCTCCTGAATAATTTGTACATAATTTTCATTATTATTTTTCTTTACCTTTCTTGCTTTTCTTTAAATCTTCTTCAATCCATTTGATATTTCCCAAAGCAGGCTGTCTCATTGTAAGACCTACTTTTGGATTTGTCAAATCTTTATAACTTACTGCAATGACTCTTGCCCGGCATTTATCACCTACTTTAAGAGATTTTTTGCTCTCTTTTCCTGTCAAAACTTTTGATTTGCTAAAACTTATAAAATCATCCATTGTTTGTGAGACGTGAATCATTCCATCTACAGTTCCGATATTTATGAAAGCACCAAAGTTTGTTATATCTGTTATTTTTCCAAGACAAACTTCTTGTAATTCTGGTAAAAATGTTAGCATTTTAAATTCTGTCTCATAATATGGTGCTCCATCTCCAGGTATAATTATTCCTTCGCCTATATTTAGGATTTCTGTGACATATATAACGAATCCAACATTATTGCTTATGTGACCTTCAAAAGTCTCATTAAGTCTTTGTAAAATTGCTTCTTTTGTGTTTTGCTTTAGCAATACGGGTGGAACCCTAACATGACTTTTAGCTTTTATCTCGTAGAACATTTTTAATTGGTATTTAGACTTGCTTTTTAAAGATTTTGGTTTAATAATGATCCCTAAAAATACTTTGTTAAGCTTTATTTCTCAATTCTAAGTATTTTTTCTGCCTTATCACTATAACTGGACATTCTAATTTTTTTTTCAATTCCAAATCTTGTGTTGCTATGATAAAACCTTTTTTTGATAATGAAATTAACTCTTTATCCACATAATTTTCATTTGATTTTATAACCTGTATTTTTTCTATAAATTTTTTGATTAAATTAAGTTCTTTTGGCTTTACTTTTTCTAATTCTGTTATTGTTTCATCTACAACTGCTAATTTATATGGAAAAAAACATAATCTGTCTATTTCTGAAAAAAAATCTATTTTATATTTTGCACAATATATTAAGAAATTTGTATCTAATACTATTGTTTTCATTTTAAAATAGCATTTTTTGTGGTTTATAAGGGTTTTTAGAGTGGCATTTTACATATTTAAAATGGCTTTATACAGCTTATAAACCTAATAGAATGCGTTTATAGGCTGAGAAAGCATTATATAGTTTAATTACTTGTTTTTTTAATAATAAAAGTGCTTATTTTTAGGCAAAATGTGTTAAAAAAATGACTGAAAAAAATCAAGAATTTAGTGAGAAAAATATGAATGAGAATAATGAATATACGGCAGAGAGTATTAAAGTTCTTAAAGGTCTAGAAGCAGTAAAAAAACGTCCTAGTATGTATATAGGCAGTATAGATTTACGCGGTTTACATCATTTAGTTTTCGAAGTTGTTGATAATTCAATAGATGAGCATTTAGCTGGTTTTTGTTCTAAAATTAAAGTTTTATTTCATAAAGATAATTCTGTTAGTGTAATTGATAATGGAAGGGGAATACCAACAGATATTCATCCTGAAGAAAAAAAATCTGGTGTAGAAATTGCATTGACTGTTTTGCATGCAGGTGGAAAGTTTGATAAAAATACTTACAAAGTTAGTGGAGGATTACACGGAGTTGGTGTTTCTGTTGTAAATGCATTAAGCAAATATCTTAAAGTTCAAGTAAAACAAAAAGGAAAATTATTTTTACAGGAATATGAATGTGGAAATCCTAAATATGATTTGAAAATTATTGGAGATTGTGATGAAAGAGATACAGGAACAACTATAACTTTTTTGCCTGATGATAAAATTTTTACAGAACTAATTTTTGATTTTAATATTATAGCAAACAGATTAAGAGAATTAGCTTTTTTAAATCCCAGTTTGGAAATTATAATTGAAGATGAAAGACAAGAACCACATCATGAAAAAATATTTTATTATGAAGGCGGAATAAAAGAATTTGTTGAATACTTAAACAAGGGAAAAGAATTTTTAAACAAAAATGTTATATATATGAATAAAGAAAGTAATGGGACTATTGTTGAAATTGCTTTGCAGTGGAATAATAGCTATAATGAAAGTATTTTTAGTTTTGTAAATAATATTAATACACATGAGGGTGGAACACATTTAACTGGATTTAATACTGCATTAACTAGAATTGCTAATAATTACGTTAAGAAAAAGAAACTATCTGATATAAATTTAAGCGGGGATGATATTAGAGAAGGATTAACTGCAATTATTTCTTTGAAAGTCCAAAATCCGCAATTCGAAGGGCAGACTAAGACTAAATTAGGAAATTCAGAAATCAAAGGTGTTGTTGATAGTTTAACTTTTGATTATTTAACAAGTTACTTTGAGGAAAATCCGAACGTTGCAAAGATAATTATTGAAAAATGTATTAATGCATATCAAGCTAGAGAAGCAGCAAGAAAAGCAAGAGAATTAACAAGAAGAAAGGGAGCTTTAAATGGTTCTGGTTTGCCTGGAAAATTAGCTGATTGCCAAGAGAAAGATCCAAGCAAATGCGAGTTATTTTTAGTTGAGGGAGATAGTGCTGGCGGTTCAAGTCGTTCCTGCAGAGATAAAAAATTCCAAGCAATATTACCATTAAAGGGAAAAATATTAAACGTAGAAAAAGCAAGATTAGATAAAATCTTCAAGAGCCAAGAGATATTGAATATTATCACTGCACTTGGAACTAGTGTTGGTGAAGAGTTTAATATTAACAAATTAAGATATCATAAAATAATTATCATGGCAGATAGTGATGTCGATGGTGGGCATATGTCATGCTTATTGCTTACATTATTTTATAGATATATGGTAAAATTAATTGAAAATGGAAATATCTATTTAGTTCAGGCTCCTTTGTATAAAATAATTAAAGGGAAAAATTCTTGGTATATAAAAGATGATAATGCACTAACAGATTTGCTTAAAGAAATTGGAAATGATAATTTAGTAATTCAAAGATTTAAGGGTTTGGGCGAATTAAATCCTGAACAATTATGGGAAACTACTATGAATCCTAATGTTAGAACACTTAAAAAAATTGCTATTGAGGATGCAGTAGAATCTGACAGAATGTTTAGTATTTTGATGGGAGAGGATGTTGAGCCTAGAAAAGAATTCATAATGAGCAATGCTAAATTTGTAAAAAATTTGGACGTGTAAAATGAGAAATATAAAAAAACTTGATCCTAGAGAATATATTTTGAGACAATCCTCAATAGATAAAACTGCATTTAGAACTTTACTTGAGATACATTACTCTGATATGAGAAGAATAGGTTATAATCTTTCACAATTAGGTGCTTTACCATTAGCAGAGGAACCAAATGGTTCTGGTAATTTAGTTACAACTGGAAACTATAGTGTTAGAGTTCCCGAAGGTGGATTTTTAATAACAGGAAATAGTATTAATAAAATAAATTTATCTATAGATGGAATATTATATATTGAAAATATAAATTTTAATGATGGAACTTACTTTGTAAGTGGCAAAGCAAAACCATCTAGGGAAACTTTAATTCACCATCAAATTTATTCAAGGCGTTCTGATGTTAATGTTATTTTACATACACATGATAGACTAGCTTTAAAATATGCTAAAACTAGAAGTACACATAGGCCAATATTCTTTGCTAATTTAGAGGATGCTGTAGATGTTGTTGATGCTTTGGGCGATGGAAATTATGTTTCTTTACCAACCCATGGGCAATTTGTTGTTGGAAGAGATGTAAACGAAGCCTTACAAACTGCTGAATTTTATCACAATTATAGTTTTGATAGAAAACCTACATCAAGAATTGCTAAAGTTGGAATTGCAACTTCTTTAGCTGCTGGTTTTGCATTAATTTTAAGTTCAATTGGTGTTGATTACTTTAGATTTAGAGACTGTGATACTATAAACAATTTTGATGACACTTTTACTGTTGTCTGTTCTACTCAGAGGAATTGTGGGTATATAAAACCATGGGAAGGAGAATCTGCTAAAAATATTGATGGGCACACAGAATGTACTTATTGGGTTGGAGGAAATTAGTAGATGGCAGAAGAAAATATAAAAATTACAGTTATTGAAGATCAACTTAAGGAAGCTTACTTAGATTATTCTATGTCGGTTATAGTGGGAAGAGCACTACCTGATGTCAGAGATGGATTAAAACCAGTTCATAGAAGAGTTTTATTTTCCATGAATGAAATTGGATTACAGCACAACAAGCCTTTCAAGAAGTGTGCAAGAATAGTTGGTGATACTTTAGGAAAATATCATCCACATGGGGACATTTCTGTTTATGATGCTTTAATCAGAATGGCACAGGACTTTAGTTTGAGATACCCATTAGTTAAAGGTCAAGGCAATGTGGGCAGCGTTGACGGAGACAACCCAGCTGCAATGCGTTACGTAGAGGCAAAGTTAAGCAAACTAGCTGAAGAAATTCTCGCAGATATAGACAAAGAAACTGTTGACTTTGTTCCTAATTTTGATGGGAGTTTAAAAGAGCCTTTAGTATTGCCAAGTAAAATTCCAAATTTACTAATTAATGGCAGTTCTGGTATTGCTGTTGGTATGGCCACAAATATTCCCCCACATAATATTTCAGAAGTATGTGATGCAATGATTTTTTTAATTGATAATTTAGAAATCAACGATTCACAATTAATGAATTTTGTTAAGGGTCCGGATTTTCCTACTGGTGCTCAGATTTTAGGCACTACTGGAATTAAACAAGCTTACAAAACAGGCAGAGGCAAGATAATTATTAGGGCAAAATGTGAGTTAGAAAACGGAACTATAATAATTAAAGAAATTCCTTATCAGGCAAATAAATCTTTACTAATAGAACAGATAGCAGAACTAGTAAAAGATAAAATTGTAGAAGGAATTTCTGACATTAGAGATGAATCTGACAGAGAGGGAATGAGGATTGTAATAGAAATTAAAAAAGGATTTGATAGTAATATTATTTTAAATCAGTTGTACAAACATTCTCAATTACAGACTACTTTTGGAATAATTAATTTAGCTTTAGTAAATGGAGAACCTAAAGTTCTAAGCTTAAAAGATATGTGTGTAGAATTTATCAAGCATAGAAAAGAAGTTGTTATAAGAAGAACTAAATATGAACTTAGAAAAGCAGAAGAAAGAGACCATATTTTGCAAGGTTTACTAATAGCTTTAAAATCTATTGATGAAATTGTGAAATTAATTAAAAACAGTAAAGACGTAGAAAATGCAAGAAATGATTTAATTAAAAATTATATTCTAACAGAAATACAGGCTAATGCAATTTTAGATATGAAGTTAAGCAAATTAGCTGCATTAGAACAACAAAAAATATTAGATGAACATAATGAATTATTGAAATTTATTGCAGAAATGAAAGATATTTTAGCCTCTGAGATTAGAATATATTCTATAGTAAAAAATGAATTAATAGAAATTAAAAATAATTATTCTGATAAAAGAAGAACTGAAATTATTGAATCTGGGGAAGAAAACATAGAAACTGAAGATTTAATTGAGAAACAAGAAGTTGTAGTTACTATTACACATTCTGGATATATAAAAAGAATATCTTTAGATAATTATAGGGCACAGCGCAGGGGTGGAAAAGGAGTAATTGGAGCTGAAACTAAAGGTGATGAAGACTTTGTGGAACATTTATTTGTTGCTAATACACATAGTTATATTTTATTTTTTACAGACAAAGGTGTTGTACATTGGCTTAAAACTTATCAAATTCCTGAAGCTGGAAGATATGCTAGAGGAAATGCTTTAATTAATTTAGTTAAATTAAATCAAGGTGAAAAAATAACATCAATGGTTGCTGTTGATGAGTTTAAAGAAAATAATTACCTAGTTATGTCTACTAAAAAAGGAATAATTAAGAAAACCTCTCTTGTAGAATATTCAAGACCAAGACAGGGTGGAATTATTGGAATAAATTTAAGATATGATGATAAATTAATTGATGTAAAAATGACTGATGGAACAAAACAATTAATAATTGCTACAAAAGATGGAAGAGCTGTTAGGTTTAAAGAAAGTGATGTTAATGTTGTTGCTAGAAATAGTATTGGTGTAAGAGGAATTAATGTTAGAGGTTCTGAGGTTGTTGGAATGGAAATTGTTAATGTTCCCTATTTATTAACTGTTACTGAAAAAGGTTATGGAAAAAGAAGTGATGTTAATGATTATAGATTAATTAAGAGGGGTGGAAGCGGTGTAACTAATATCAAGATTACTGAAAAAAATGGAAATGTTGCTGGAATTAAAGTTGTTGGTGAAAATGATGAAATTATGCTTATTAGTAAAAATGGCATAATAATTAGAACCCCTGTTTCTGGTATTTCTGTAATAGGAAGAAACACACAAGGCGTAAGGATAATTAATTTGGATGAAGGAGATAGTTTAGCTACTGTTGCTAGAATCATTAATGAAGAAACTGACTTGGAGAAAAAAGAGGAATATAAACCTAGTGAAGAAACTATTGTGGATTCTAATGGAGAAGCATTAATAGAAAATAATACTGAAATTCGTGATAATAATATAACTGAAGATGAAGTTAAAGAATTTATGGATAAAAATGAGGCAGACAGTGATGGAGAAAAACCCTCTAAGAAAGATTTTACTTTAGATGGTTATGAAGAATAGATTTTAGTTTCTAATTTTATTAGATTTTAATTTCCGGTATACACATTGAATGAAGTGAAAGTTGAATTTTGGTACAATGATACTGAAGGCAAAAATCTCGAGTTCTGAGCATTAGGAAATAATTCTATTTTTAATTTCATTTAAAACTTCAAACCAATAATTTCCGTGAGGCACATATTTGCTAGGATTAATCTTTAATTCTTCTTCAATTTTATCAATCGGAATAAATTGTATTTTTTGAACTTCTTCTTTCTGTAATTTCAACTGATTAACATCTCCATCAAAATTAAAAAAGTAAATATAGTAAAATTCATTATTTTTAATTTCTCTAAAAATTGTTTTAACTTTTCTAATCATCCAAAAATTCAAATCTTCTTTTTTAAGTTTTAATCCGATTTCTTCCTCAACTTCTCTTAATCCAGATGTAAACGGATCTTCACCAGCACTAATATGTCCCGCAGCGGAAATATCCCACATATCTGGATAAAGAAGTTTTTCTTTAGCTCTTAATTGAAGAAGAATTTCTCCTTTAGAATTATAAATCCAAATATGCGAAGCTCTATGCCATAAGCCGTTTTTATGTGCCTCACTTTTCATCTTTTTAACATTAAGGAAATTATTGTTTTCATCACAAATGTCGATTAATTCGTCTGCCATAATATTGGTTTGAAGTTTATAATTTAAAATACTTTTCCTTGTTATCCCACAAATAAAATTGAATATAATTCCTGTTATATGAACGTGGTGCAAGAAAGTATGCTGACTTGTATGAAAAAACTTTTGGAAGAGAAGTTAAAATCCATGTTGTTCCATTGAAGAAATGTTTAATGTGAGTGTTGTATCTGGAAGTTTTTTCCTAAAAATTTTGGTTTCATTCCATATGTTAGAAATTAGTGCATTATTATTTTTGACTTATTCTAAACTTAGTTCATATCCTATCTACCAAACTTCAAGTTTGTGGAAATTTCTTGCCATAAAAATACATATAGAAACTTTTCATTTACAGAAGGTGTGGAAACTTAGTTTCTATATAGAAATCTGCAAGTAATTTTGTTTAATTTAGATTTCTTAGAAATAAAAACCTTTTTAAAGAATTCAAAAACTCTTAAAAGTTAGAATGAAGAGAAGTTCAAGACGTTGGAAGAAGAAAAGACAGATGCGTTGGAAGTGGCAGCGTAAAAGAATGAGAAAAGAAAAACGCAGAAGAAAGGCAAATAGATAAATTGATTAAATTTTTCTAGAATGTTATTATATGTTTGATAAACCAAGATTGAAGAATTATTTAGAAGATAGAGTTGGAAAATCAGGTTACTCAGGGTTTAGTATTAGATCTGGCAAATTACCTCTTATTGCATATAGTGTTGTTTTAGTATTCAATAGAAAATTGATTGAGGGTGCAATTTTTGGTTTAGTTAGAGATTATTTTGGTAATTTAAGTTATAAAGAAGTAAAAATTTATCGCTTTGGTGCAATTTTTGAGAGGAAGAATTTAAATTCTGTAGATATGGTCTTTGTTGAAACGAAAAATGATGAGAATATTTTATCTCTTGTTGCTTCTTATAATCGTGTTTATCTCTAATTTTTTATCAATATTAACAACAACCTTTAAATATGAATTCTATTTCCATCTAACTAGTTCATGCATGAAGAAGAGTTATTAGTACTTTTCTAATGTAATTATGTGTACTTAATAATTTACATTTTAAGTACGAGAGAGCAAAACCAATAGAACGTAGTGATCTCTATATAAAATTGCGACAATATAAATCCCATTGATCCTGTGGGAGATTGCTGCTATTGGGATCCGACTAAGCCATGCAAGTCATAGGGGTAGCAATACCACTGGCATAAGGCTCAGTAACACGTCGATAATTTGCCCTTAGGTCTGGGAAAACCTCGGGAAACTGAGGCTAAACCTAGATAAGAAAAAGATACTGGAATGTTTTTTTTCTAAAAGGCAACGCCTAAGGATAAGTCGGCGGCTGATTAGGTTGTTGGTGAGGTAATGGCTCACCAAGCCTAGGATCAGTAGGGGGGATGAGAGTCCTAGCCCCGAGAAGGGCACTGAGATACTGGCCCTAGCCCTAAGGGGTGCAGCAGGCGCGAAAACTCTGCAATGCACGAAAGTGTGACAGGGGGATCCCAAGTGCTTTGTCTTCGGATAAAGCTTTTATTAAGTCTAAATAGCTTGGTGAATAAGTGGTGGGTAAGACGGGTGCCAGCCGCCGCGGTAACACCCGCGCCACTAGTGGCAATCACTTTTATTGGGTCTAAAGCGTCCGTAGCCGGTTTAATAAGTCTCTTGTGAAATTGTTGGGCTTAACCTAACAACGTGCAAGAGAAACTATTAGACTTGAGACTGGGAGGAGGTAGAAGTATTCTAAGGGTAGCGGTAAAATGTTATAATCCTTGGAGGACTACCAGTGGCGGAGGCGTCTACCTAGAACAGGTCTGACGGTGAGGGACGAAGGCTAGGGGAGCAAAACGGATTAGATACAAGAAATTTTCTGAGAGTAAATTTCTGTACAGGCAAGTAAAATTGATCAATAAAAAACTACTTTATTTGTTAAGATGCAGAAATTAATATGGAAATTTGCTTGCTAAGTACCCGAGTAGTCCTAGCAGTAAACTCTGTGAGCTATGTGTTGCACAATCTTAGTGATTGTGCAGTGCCTAAGCGAAGGTGTTAAGCTCACCACCTGGGAAGTACAGTCGCAAGACCGAAACTTAAAGGAATTGGCGGGGGCTCACTACAAGGGGTGAAGAGTGCGGTTCAATTGGATTCCACGCCGGAAATCTCACCAGGGGCGACGGCAATATGAAGGTCAGATTAAAGGTTTTACCTAATGCGCCGAGAGGTGGTGCATGGCCGACGCCAGCTCGTGCCGTGAAATTCCGTTGTAATATTCCAATGAATCGATCAATATAGTTACAACTTGATTCGGTAAAGGTGTCACGTTAAGTCGTGCAACGAGCAAGACCCATATCCGCTTTTACCAGCAGGTACTATGGTACGACTGGGTACAATGCGGAGACTGCCTCCGTAAGGAGGAGGAAGGCGTGGGCAACGTTAGGTCCGTATGCCCCGAATCTCCTGGGCTACACGCGCTCTGCAATGGTGGAGACAATGGGATGCAACTCCGAAAGGAGAAGCAAATCCTCGAAATTCCATCTTAGTCTGGATTGAGGGTTGTAATTCACCCTCATGAAACCGGAATCCCTAGTAATCGGGCTTCATTACGGCCCGGTGAATAACGTCCCTGAGCCTTGCACACACTGCCCGTCAAACCAACCGAGCATGGCTTAGATGAGATATAGTTTTTTGATTATATCGAATCTGAGTTAAGTAAGGTGGGTTAAGTCGTCACAAGGTATCCGTAGGGGAACCTGCGGATGGATCACCTCCTTTTTATGATCTTAAACTACTTCTATTGGTGCTCATATTTTATATTCAAATGGGCTCGTAGCTCAGCCCGGTAGAGCATCTCCCTTGCATAAAACTTTTTGGGAAAAAGTTTTTTCAAAATGTGATCAAGGTAGGAGGGGGCCGTGGGTTCGAAAATAACAATGGGTTTATTACAAATCCTTGTATCGAAGAGTCCCACCGAGTCCATTCACACTTTTAAAAAAACTGTGATTAAAAATAAACTTTGAAAAAGTTTGAGCAAAAAAGAAATTACACATCATATTAACCAATTCATAGGTTACAAGTTTTTAGGAAAAAGCTTGAGTAAAAATAAGAAATGAGGCTCGTCAACAAAAGTTACGGGTTGATCGGATTAAACATCATGTTTAACCGGTGCATAGATTCTTGTATATTCGGTCCTACTAAGCCATTAGACGGATGACTTGGCTCAGGTTAAGATGAAGAGCGTGGCAAGCAGCGATATGCTCTGGGTAGGCGCATGCAGCCATTGAACCAGAGATGCTTGAATGAGACTTCTTATCCTTCGGGATGATTAGTAATAATATATAACGCAGGGAATTGAAGCGTCTTAGTACCTGCAGGAAAAGAAATCAATTGAGATGCCGTAAATTATCAGCGAGAGAAAGCGGTGTAGAGCAAACTGAATCCTCGTAGAAATACGTAAGGAGATGTGGGGTTATAGGACTTGTATTTAGTCTTCATTTTTATATGCCAAAACTTCTGGAAAGAAGTGCCATAGAGGGTGATAGCCCCGTAGGTGTGAAAAATAAGATGAACGAGTATCCTGAGTAGGGTTTGTTGGAAATCAAGCCTGAATTTGGGAGGCACTAACTTCCAACTCTAAATATAAACCTGAGTCCGATAGATTACGAGTACCGTGAGGGAAAGTTGAAAAGAACTCGTGGAAGAGAGTAAAAAGCTCCTGAAATCTAATGGTCATAGTATGTTACTGCTCTAAGGAGTTGTAACGTACGTTTCGAATAACGGGCCGGGGAGTGCATTTCAGTGGCAAGGATAAGGCTATTAAGGCAATATCCGTAGGGAAACCAATAGTTCGCAACTTGTGAGGAACAATGTATGAAAATGCTTTAAGTCACTGGAGTGTGACCCGAAACCGGGTGATCTAACCTTGGGCAAGGTGAAGCAGGGGTAAAACCTTGTGGAGGCCTGAAGAGGTTCTGTGTGCAAGCGTTCTTCTGACTTAAGGTTAGGGGTGAAAGGCCAATCGAACCCGGTGATAGCTGGTTCCTACCGAAATGGGCCGCAGTCCAGTCCTCGAGGAGATAGTTAAAGAGGTAGAGATACGGATTAGGGGTTTAGGCTTCGAAAGGAGTCGATCTCTTGTCCAACTCCCAATGCTTTAACATCGTAGAATTGAGGAAACGGCGTTACTGGGGTAAACCTGTAATGCTAGAGGGGAACAACCCAAGACTGTAGTTAAGGTCCCTAAATATTGGTTAAGTGTTAAAGGGTGAAGGATGTTTATTACCGAATACAGTAGGGAGGTAGGCTTAGAAGCAGCCATCCTTTAAAGAAAGCGTAACAGCTCACCCATCTAGGTGATATGCTCCTAAAATGGACGGGGCTAAACCAATTACCGATACTACAGATCGCCTTGTATAAGGTGTGTGGTAGGTAGGTATTCTATGTAGGCAGAAGCTTCTGCGTAAGCAGGAGTGGACTGCATAGAAATAAAAATCCCGGCAGTAGTAGGATCGATACAGAGTGAGACTCTCTGATACCGAAAGGGCAAGGGTTTCTTGGCCATGTAAGTCAGCCAAGAGTTAGTTGATCCTAACTTTAGAATTTTAATTGATTCAAGGGAAAGGGAAAACGGTTAATATTCCGTTACCATTCAAATACGTGCGGCAACGCAAGCTATAGGATAGACATTTCTGGCTAGGCTAGCACTTACTGTCGTGAGTGTTAATTAGGATAAATCTTGGGAGTAATGTAATGTTGAGAACAAGATTAAACTGAGAATAGCAGGCTTATGCTTGTCTAGTTTATGCCTGGAATCACTGAAAATGTCTTATAGAAGGATTTTGAATGATCATACCCAGAACCAACACTGGTGCCCCTAGGTGAGAAGCCTAAGGTAGGAGGGAGTAATCTAGCTAAGGGAACTCGGCAAATTAGCCCCGTGCCTTTGGTGTAAGGGGTCCCTGCGTTTGTGTACTTAAGTATGCAAATACAGGGTGCAATAACAAGGGCGGTCCGACTGTTTACCAAAAACACAACCTCTCGCAAGTCCGTAAGGATTAGTACGCGAGGTGACGTCTGCCCAGTACCAGTAATTCAAACCTCTTTTCAAGGAGGCTAAGATCTGGCAAACGGCGGGAATAACTATGATTCTCTTAAGGTAGCGAAAAGACAGTTAGTTCGTGCAATTAAAATCTGCAATAAACTTTTATAAAAAGTTTGAACAAAATATACTGTATTTCATGCGCGCAAGAGTGGAGTTATTTCTAAAGTTGGGTTTATAAAATTAATTTGGTTTGCAAATTAGTTTAGTTCATAATCAAAGAACTAACTGTTGCGCAGTACCTTGTCGTTTTAATGACGACGCGCATGAATGACGTAACGAGACCGCTACTGTCCCTAGCTAGAATCCCCCGAATACACTCTTCCGGTGCAAAGGCCGGAGTCCTCTAGTGGGAAGTAAAGACCCCGTGAAGCTTTACTGCAGTTTATCGTTGTGATGTGGGATTAGCTGTGCAGCGTAGGTAGTAGTTGTTTGATGGTTCAGATGCAAGTTTGAACCTAGACAAAGTTGAGACACTACCCTTTTAATTCTACGTCACTAACTTTCGAAAGAAAAAACAGCGGTAGATGGACAGTTTGGCTGGGGCGGCACCCTGCTGAAAATGTATCAGTAGGGCCCAAAGGTCAGCTCAGGAGGTTTAGAAATCCTCTGTGGAGCGCAAGAGCAAAAGCTGGCTTGACTGTGTTCTGAAAAGTAAAGAACGCAGGGTGGAAACACGGGTCTAGCGAACCCTTATGCCCTTCTTGGTGGGGGCTAAGGATGACAGAAAAGCTACTCCGGGGATAACAGAGTTGTCGCGCCTAAGAGCTCAAATCGACGGCGCGGTTTGCTACATCGACGTCGGCTCTTCCTAACCTGGCCGTGCAGAAGCGGCCAAGGGTGGGGGTGTTCACCCATTAAAAGGGATCGTGAGCTGGGTTCAAAACGTCGCGAGACAGTTTGTTCAATATCTGCTAGAGGTGTTGGTGTCTGAGAGGAAGGATCATCTAGTACGAAAGGAACGGTGATTCGGTGCCTCTGGTGTATCAGTTGTCTGACAAGGCAGGCTGAGCAGCTACGCACCAATGGATAACAGCTGAATGCATCTAAGCTGGAAACCAACCTCAAAAAGAGACACCTTCCTAGAGCTCTTCTAAAAGAGAAGATTGATAGGATCGGGATGTAAGTACCAAGGCAACGAGGTATTAAGTCTGCGATTACTAATCGCTCGAGGGATAGAATATACAAGAATCTGTGCACCGATTAATTTTTTTCTTTTAATTTTTATATTTTAGAATTTTATTAGTGAGAACTATAACGAAAGCTTGTTTGAATTATTTCTTAGCGAGATTCCAAATTAAATCAAAATAATTCCTGTAACTTTGAGCAATTTTTTCATTTACTATGAAGAAAGCTAAAGGAATATCTTCAGATAAACCTATTAATAAACAGGGTCCATAAGTTGAAATCCATGACGGAGTAATAATATTTTCAGGCATATATTTAACTTGAGTTAATTTATAAAAAGCTTTTAATTTTCCATATTTTCTTGCATCTTTGTTGAAAACAAGTTTTGCTTTGATATTTAATTTACTTCTTCTATTATGAAAATAATTAAAATATGCATCTAACTTTTTATGTAATGATGTAGAAGCCCCAAACATTAAATAATTATATTTATTTTTGAATTTTTCCATATAAATAAAATAGTTTTCTTGTGCTGACTTAATTCCTGAAAATCCTTCATATGCTAGAACACTCTGTTTTATATCTTCTTTTTTTGTAATAGTTTTAAATTTTAGTATTAGGGATTGTGCTATTAATTCTTTTTCTTTTATTATTTCAACTATTTTTTCTGGTTTTTCAGCCACAAAATTTTTACGATTATTTTTTACGAAGAAACTTACTAAACCCTTAGATATCAATTTATATAATGTGTCATATAATATTACTCTATATATTCCTGTTTTTTTTATTAATGGCCCCGTTGTAGTTGGTCCCAATTGTAATAAATTAATATATATTTTAGCTTCATTTTTGTTTAATCCCAAATCAATTAATTCTTTTTCCATAAATTTACTAAATTTATTTAATATATAAATTTTATTATAAATTATTTTTTAACAGAATTTTATATATAAGAATTACTTTCTAGTAGTAATTGGAGGAATCATGAGAGCAATAGGAAAAATAGGACTTTACTTGAATTTAATATTTATAGGTGGCTTTGCTGGTTTTTAAACTGCTAATTACAAAATTTCCTTGTGCTCTTGATAAAAATTTATGCAAATAGAAGAAGCAAAATACTTTTGGACTAAAGAAATTAGACCAAGATTTTCTAAAAGTGCATTAGAAGCCAAAGTAAGAGGCATTAGTAAATTTTATGTAAGGTATGTAAATCTTGATAATGCTGCAACTACTAAACCATTTAGAAGTGTTGTTGACAAAGTTAAGGAATTTTTGGATGAATATGGAAGTGTACATAGGGGAGCAGGACAACATTCCATAATAACAACTGAGAGATATGAATCAGCAAGAGACAGAATTAGAAGATTTGTGGGTGCTTCAGATAATAATTATATTTTATTTACTAAAAACACTACAGAAGCTGTAAATAATTTATCTACTTTACTTAAATATGAACTAGGTAAAGTTTTGGTTTCAGAAATAGAACATTCTTCAAATTTATTGCCTTGGTTAAAAAATGGAGAAATAAAACAATATAAAACAAATGAGAAAAATGAAATTGATTTAGATGATCTTGAAGCAAAATTAAAAAATAATGAAATTAAATTAGTAGTAGTAACGGGAGCATCAAACGTTACTGGTTACAAACCACCAGTATATGAGATAGCTAAATTAGCACACAAATATGGAACAAGAATATTTGTAGATTGTTGTCAATTATTACAACATGAAAAAGTAGATGTTTTAGAAGATGATGATTTAAGACATTTAGATTTTATTGCATTTTCAGGACATAAAATGTATGCACCTTTTGGTTCTGGTTGTTTAGTAGGACCTAAGGATTTTTTTGATGAATCTTCACCATATCAAATAGGAGGAGGCAATCTACCTTATATAACACACAATTTAGAGATTAAAAGATTTAAAAATGTAAGAGCCCATGATCCTGGCTCTCCTAATGCTGTTGGAGCTATTGCAATTGAAGAAGCGATAAATAATTTAGAAGACATAGGCTTAAACAAAATAGCTGAATATGAAAACACACTTATGAAAGTTGCCATAGAAAAAATTAAACAAATACGCGGGGTTAATTTGTATATTGATCAAGAAAATATTCCTGGTACTGTTATACCTTTTGATATGGAAGGAATTAACCATAAAATAGTAGCTGAAAAACTTGCTGAATATCATGGAATTGGTTTAAGATCTGGTTCATTTTGTTGTTATGAACTTGTAAGAAGATTAAAAAATATTTCTCGTGAACAAGATCAAAAAATTGCTGATGAAGTAGAAAGTGGAATAACTACAAATATTCCTGGAATAGTAAGAGCAAGTATTGCCTTATGTAATAATTTAGAAGACATAGATACGTTTGTAGAAGGTCTAAGTTATCTAGTTACTTATAAAGGATAATAATTCTACTTAATACTTAAATTATTGAAATATTAATGTATACTCAAAATCTATTTTGACAATAAATAAAATGCCTAAGAATTAATTAGATAACGCTAGAATTTATTTTAAATTGTTACTACTATATTATAATATAATTATATTACTACCGTAAAGTATATAAACTTTTAATTTATTTTATATATAAAATGAAAATTAGATTTATTGTTGTGATATTGGGAATATTTTTAATGTTATCATTTCCTTTTTATGCTGAGGCTTATACTCAAGATTCTTCTAATCAAGAACCTGTTAATGATGTATCTAATGATTTTTCTGACAATCCTAACTTTGATCCTGTTCTTTGCAAAGAAAAAGGACCAAAAGAATTTTGGGTCAGTACAAGAGAAGATACAGTAGATGATATTCCTGGTGACTGCAAATGCAAAGATAAAAATGGCAATTGCAGTCTTAGAGCTGCTGTAATTGAAGCAAACGCTTATGAAGAAGGCAATGTAAAAATAAATGTTCCAGCAGGAGTATATTCATTGACAATTTCAGGTCCTGATGAGGATAATTCATTTTCAGGTGATCTTGATATAACCCGTCCACTTACAATACAAGGCGCAGGAATAGGCAGAACAGTCATATTTGGAACAGGTCCTGATTTTGGCACTGATCCTTATGCTGTTTATGATTATTTTAATGGTGAAATTATGGATCGTATTTTTCATATAAAAACTCATGAAGCATTATTTAATATTGTAAATATCAATGGTGTTGATATAAGAAATGGTTATGCATATAGTGGTGGTGGTGTATTTGTTGATCAATCAAATTTAAACCTAAATAATAGTCGTATATTTTTTAGTGCAGCATCATTTGAAGGCGGAGGCATCCATGTATTAAATGGTAAGTTAACATTAGGAAATAGTGAAATAAGGAATAATGTAGGTTTCTGGAGGGGTGGAGGGATAAGTTGTGATTCTCCTAACTATGCATATAACTCTTTAGATATTTTAAATAGCAGTATAGGTTTGTCTTTAGATGCTGAAGTAGGCACAGGAAATAAGGCTCAATTAGGCTCTGGAGTTTATTCAGAAAATTGCAATATAAATATTAAAGAAAGTGTAATAAGAGCAAATACTGGTATTTCTAGATATGGAAGTGAGACATTTGGTGGAGGGATATTTATTGAAAGCGGACCTAAAATAAATATAATAAAAACAAAAATTTTCCAAAATGTAGCGAAATTTGGTGGTGGCTTATTTTTTAATTATAATTATCCTTATTCTGTTTATATGGAAAATAGTGATATATTCAATAATGTTGCTCTAATGGCTGGTGGTGGAATTTACAATAATAATACAATATTAACTGTTAAATCAACTTCAATTAGAGATAATTCAGCTAGGCCTGTTTTTGAAGATAAGAAAACTAAAGAAGCAATGGGTGGCGGAATATTTAATAATATAAATGGTGTGCTTACCCTTTTATCAAGCACAATAAGCGGTAATGAAGCTTACATTTTTGATGCACCATCACATGGCGGTGGAATTTACAGCTTAAGTTCAAAACCTATAACTATGAAAGATGTTACTGTAAGTGGTAATACTGCTAACTTTGGCGGTGGAATTTATTCAATATCCCCTGTTATTAATGGAATTCAATATACTGGTGGTTTTATTGCAAACAGTGTTACAATTACAGAAAATAAAGCAACTAAAAAAGATAATTTTCCAGAAACAGGAATTGGCGGTGGAATTCATGCACAAAGGTCTGAATTATCAAATACAATTTTAGCAGGTAATTTTGATGATAGTGGAAAAGGTCCTGATAATTTTGGCGGTACAATATGGTCTAATGGTTACAATCTAATAGGAATAGATCCTAAACTAGCACCTTTGGCAGATAATGGAGGACCAACAAAGACTCATGGCCTTAAATATGGAAGCCCTGCTAAAGATACAGGAAGTCCAGAATCAGATCCAAGTAAATACGCATGCGAAAAAACAGATCAACGTGGTATTGCTCGTCCTCAAGGTCCAAGATGTGATATAGGGGCTTATGAAATAATGGTTAATTATAATAATAACGTTTTAATATTAGGTTAAATTTTTATACAAAGAATACTTTACAGAAAAATGAGAACGAGAACAAAAGGAATTGGTTATCTTCTTATTTCTTCACTATTTGGCTGCAGTATAGAAAGGCCTTTGCCAATACTTAGCGAAACACTTAGTGAAAAACCAGACTGTGGAAATTCAGTTGATTTAGGTAGAGAGAGAAAAAGATGTATGGTTAATTATGATTTTGATGATCAATTCAATCCGCTTAAAGATTCATGCAATGGAAATGATGGTGATAATGTAAGTTCTATAGGAACAAAAGGTTATTCTAGATACGGAAGAAGTTTTAACAGCGATGCTCATTTTACTGTAAGAAATAATGATTCTTTGGCATTAGAAAATAATTATTTGTTAGTGAAATTTTATGTTTTTTTAGCTTCTTATCCTAGAAATGGTAAATTTCACATATCTCATTCAGGAGATTTATCTGAAAAAACAACAGAAGGTGATCTTAGCTGGAAAGTTACAATAACTGATGGTCCAGGTTTTTTACGTTTTGATAAATCAGCTGATTGTTATAAAATGGATAGTGAATTTGGTAAAAATCCAATTAGCAATAAATTAATTCCAAATAGTGAATGGGTAGGAATAGAAGTTGTTTATGATGGAAAAGAAGTTGTTGGTACAATGTCGAGATCTTCAGGAGAAAAAGAAGAGATTTTAAGATATTATCCTGCGACTAGGGGCATATGCAGACTACCAAAACAAACTGATTTATTTATAGGACATGATAGGGGTGCTGTAACATCAGATTTATCAACTTTTTTAGACAATGTTGAAATTAATAATTCGCCAGAATGATTTTTCTACTTTCTTTATTATAACTAAATACAAATAATACATTTTTAATCCTTGGCAACAAGAAATAACTTTAGAATATTAAACTTAGGATATTCAAGTTTACTTTAAATAAGGTTTCTGAATGTTATTTTTCATCTACTTTCTTTATTATGTGATAGCCAAACTGAGTTTTTACAATGCCTAACTCCCCTTTTTTCAAATTAAAAGAAGCATTTTCAAACCCCCTAACCATTCTTCCCCTTCCAAACCATCCTAAATCTCCACCTTTTTTTCTGCTAGGACACTTTGATTCTTCCTGGGCAATTTTTTCAAAATTATAACCTGTATTAATTTTATTTAACAACTCATTTGCCTTTTCCTGAGATCCAACTAAAATATGTGAAACTTTTACTTCTTTTACCATAGAAAAAGAAATTAATTTTCTTTATTTAATTCTTTCTTTTTAAAATTTCCATAAGCCTTAGAGACTTTCTGAGACCAGAAACTAGGAAGCTCATTAGAAATAAATCCCCTGTAATCATTTGAATAAATGTAAGCTAATCCTTTATTAGATTTTAAATCTTCAAATTCTTTTTTAACTTCTTCATAAATATCCTTAATCTTTTTTCTTTCAAAATCTCTCTGCAACAAAGAAGAAGGTTTTAAAATCATGTAATCTGTTTGTCTGATTGCATTTATTTCTATATTACTTGAATTCTGAGAAATAAAAAGTAAAGACAAATCTTTATGCCTTGCTATCAACAATAAATTTGTCAAGAATTTATTCTTATCAGACATGCTTTCCCTTGAAGAAAATTCAATCCCAGATTCATCTGCCAATAATACTGAACCATTTTCTATTTCGTCTACAGACTTAACTACATTAATCCAGTTTGGAAGATCATCTGCATTAAATCCTAAGGCATAAATTTTCTTATTTGTCTTTGATTTAAATTGTTCCAGCAAAGCCATTCCTATTGCAGATTTTCCAGTTCCTCTTGCTCCTAAAATTATTCCTATAGTTGAATTAGAAGTAAATAACTTATTTAGAAATGAATTAAAGTTACCATTTAATGATTTTAATACCATAAATGGTCTTGGTCTGGGCTGGTTTTTTATTCTGCCTTTTTTTACTTTTTCATGAAATTTTTCAGTATTTTTCTTCTTTCTTTTATTCATCAAATATTTAATTCCCAGATAGATATATTTAAATAAATAATAAATTCCTTTAAATAAATAATAGAATAGCTTACAAATCATTTTAAAAATGAACTTAATTCCTTTAAGATTTTTGGATTTTTTCCTTGACATAGCTTTATTAAAACACCAAGTTATTTAAGATTTTTGGAATAATACTATGTTTTAGCAATATAGTATAAATTGGTGGAATTTGTGTTTAAATATTACTATTAATTAATTCTTCAGACATTGGGAAATTATTTATTGATATATCTTCAAATATAGGGATAATTTCATAGTTTCCTATAATCGGATAATTATTCCTTAATTCTATTATTAAATTTTGTAATTCTCTTTCATCTTTGATTCTTATATGCAATAATAAACTCCAAGAACCAAATAATTTTATTGATTGTGTTACAAATTTGTTATTTTTTGCATAGCTAAACAATTTCTTTTCTATTTCTCTTCCATAATTTTGAAATGAAATTAGAATTAAATATGCTTTATAATTAAGTTCATTAGATTTAATAAAAATTCTATAACCACTAATAAGTTCTTTGTTCTCTAAATTTTTTATTCTATTCTGTATTGTTTTGTAATTGACTTTGCATTTCTTGCTTATTTCCAAGCTTGACAATCTACAATTTGATTTTGTCTCATTTAATATTTGTAAGTCTATTTTGTCTAATTCAATTATTTTTTCTGGATTTTTAAAATCTAGTTTTATTGGTTCTAAAATTTTATTTTCATGCAAATATTTATGTTTATATAATTCATGATACAGTGCATAAACTGAATCATAATCTTTTAGTTTGTTTTGAAATTTATTAAATAATTCATCTAGTAGTTTTTCAAATTCTTCATAATTATTTACAAATACAACTGCTAATAAATCCCATTTTCCTCCAACTATTGCCGCCCAATAGACCTTAGGGTGTTGTTTTAGATAATTAATTATTTCTTGTTTCTCCTGCTCTGAAATCTTATTCAACTGAAACAGAATTCTATATTGTTTGTATCCTATTTTTGATAGGTTTATTATTGTTCCAAATTGAGATATTATTTTATTTTCTATTAATTTATTTATTCTGTAATTTGTTACTTGGTGACTTAATCTTATGTTTTTAGCTAATTTTGATGTTGTTATTTTTGGATCTAAATCTAATTCTTGTAATATTTTCCTATCTTTAACATCTAGTTTCATTTGTTAATTATTTTTTCTTGTAACCAAAAATTTTATTATATTTATCATGATTCATAATTTCTAAAATAAAACAAATTATTTCTATTTGATCTCCTTTTATTGTATATAACATTCTCCAGAAATTTGTAAGCTCAACTCTCCATAAGTTTTGCACACCATATTCTTTTGGGATTAAATTTTTACGTATATTTTCACCGTAGAACGGATTTGCTTTAATAAAATCTATTTTTTGTTTTATTGATTTTAATAATTGTATTTCTTCGCTATTTTCTTTTCCATTGCTAATTTGCCCACCAACTATTTCATTTAATTTTTTATATTCCTTATCTGCTTCATCTATAAGAATTACTCTAACTGATTTATTCATAATTCAGTTCCTCTTTTTATCATGCCCTCTAATTCCTTTCTTTCAGTAAATACCCAAAGAACACCTTTTGTTCCAATTATTATTTTTCCACTAAGTTGCAAGTAGTCAAGTACTTGAATTAAAGTTCTATGCATTACCTTTTTTGGCAACCTTCTTTTTAATTCTGCTATAGTTATAACTTCTCCTATATTTTTTAGAACCTCTTCTATCATAAGAACTGTATTTAAAGTAGGAGAGTGAACTAATTTTTCTTTACTTTGTATTTGGATTGCTTTTGACATTTTTAATATTTAATTTATATAATTATATATCTAATTTAGATTAACTTATATATAAAACTATTGTTTTTTTGTATTTTATAATATAATAGTATAATTACTATATAAATATTACTAATTTACAAAAAATCTTAGGGAATATTTTAATTATAAGATTTACTTATTTATTTTTATGATAGAAAATGGCTGAAAATAATTTAGAAACAAAATTAAAGTTAGTATTAATTAAAGAAATATCTAGATCACTTAAAATATTACGTGAATCTCAAATAAGACTTCTTGTAAAGGAAAAAAGGAAAAATTATACTGATGGTAACGGTTATTGGTCTGAAAAAAATATATTTACTTATATTGGTAAGGAGCAAGTATTAGTAACAAAAGAAGTAACTAGTCCGAGTTTTTATTATCGTGGAACTTATGCAAATTATGATACTCGTAGAGAAATTAGAGGAGTAATTGATATTAAAGATTTTTACAAAGAATTGAACTTAAATGAATTAAATTTAGTGCATAAAAAATTACATAGAGATTAAATTAAAATGACACAAAAGTTTTATCTTTCAAAAGGAATTATTCCTGTGTATTATAACTCCATAAATGATGAAAAAATTGATTTTAGTAAGGACGATCCTATAACTATAATCAAAAAAACTTTGAAGAGTGATCCAAATAGAAGATTATATGATGAAAGTACCTTTAATTCATTTAGAAAAGAAGAATGGTTTAAGGAAAATGGCTGGCTTGTATATGAATTACGACGTCATGAAATATCTGAAGAAATTCCTACATATAAGGGTTGGACTCCTTCTTTTGACTTTATAAATTCTAGTTTTAAGTTTGAGGATGATGTTAGTTTAATAGAAGTTGGCAAACCAAGTTCTAAAATTAATGAAGGAGCATATCAAGTAGGGGATGGTAAAGTTATAAAAGTGGATCCTTCGAAATTAAATTATGCAAGAGCAAATGTTGGAAGCATTGAACTAATTGAAGCAAACAAAAATAGAATTGAAAAAACATTTGACAGGTTAAATGAAGCAAGAATAGATTTTATTTTATTTAGAACTTATAGGGCATGGCCTGCTGTTTGGGATAATATCTGCTTTTTTTCAATCGGGGATTTTGAAAATGAAAGGAAAGTTCGAATTAAATCATACTAATAATGGAAGGCTTGAAACTTTGATAATAAATGAAATAAGTAAACAAGAAACAAAAAATAAAGTTTTACTTGGATCAGCTTATTGTGTAAACATAGGACATTGCGCTTACTTGGGAACTAGACACTGCAATAATTTCTTGAGTAGGGTTAAATATTATTTTCTTGATGAAGAAGCTATTAATTTGAAAGATTATAGAAAAATGGAACCTAATGGGATTTGTGTGGAATTTTACAGTGATAAAAAATAGCAATATTAGAAGATATTGAAAATCTTACGGGATTTTCATAGAAAGATATATAAATAAGTATAACTTTAATTATACAATAATATAACTAAAATGGGAATAGAAGTAACAGTAAAGAAATGGGGAAATTCTATGGGAATAATATTATCAAAACAAATTGTCGAAAAAGAAAAATTGAATGAAAATGATAAAATATCGATACAAATCATTAAAGAAGCTAACTTTAAAAATGTTTTTGGATCTTTGAAAAGAAAGATGTCTGGTCAACAAATGAAGGATTTGGTGAGACAAGGATGGGAGAATTAATTGATTATTTTTTCGATACATATGCACTATACGAAATAATTATGGGCAATAAAGATTATAATAAATTTAGTGAAAAGATAGGCATTATCACTACTAAACTTAATTTAATGGAACTACATTATACACTTTTATTGGACTTTGGTATTGATATAGCAAATAAATATTATAATAAATTTATTGGATTTACTGTAGATATAGACGATGAAACTATAATTATTTCCAATCAATTCAGAGCGTCTATGAAAAAAAGAAAAATGTCTTATGTTGATTGTTTAGGTTATACAATTGCTAAAATTAGGGGAGTAAAATTTTTAACTGGTGATAAAGAATTTTTTGATTTAAATAATGTTGAATTTGTTAAATAATTATTTTAATATTTTATAATAACTAATTACCAAACTTAATACTGTTAAATGTGTTACAACAGCTACAACACTTGCTTTTGGTTAAGGCAGCACCAACATTAGAAATAACACTAATTATTACTGAACCAAATACTGCAATTATAACCCAAATATAACCTGGAATTAAAAATGAAGGTGTAATAAAAGCATAACCTAAGCCAATTAGTCCTTCTACATATTTATCTAAACTAACATCAAAAATTACTCCAAATTTAGTTTCTTTATGGCTTAATCTAGCAACCCAACCATCACACAAATCACATAAACCACTTAAAATTAATGGAATAATAGCTAACAATAAAAAATGCTTGTAAATTAAATATGCAGCAATAATACCAAATATTAATCCAAGAAATGTAATTAAGTTTGGATTTATTTTTAACATTACTAATTTGCTTATTGCTTTAGAAAACTTTGTATTATATAACCATTTTCTGTATCTATCAAGCATTATTTATTTTAGACTATTTTGCTTATATAATTATCGCTAAAATTTTTAATTCTCATATTGTTTATGCAAATACTTTTTTAGGCACGATCCATTAACTTATTAAGGTATTGAATTTAATTATATTTGTCTTAAAAAATCTGAAAAACTTACAAAATTTATGGAAATTTTTTACCGTAATGTTTAATAATAATTATCTTATCGAATTTTCATGGTTAATGTATTATTTGAAGATGTTAAAAAGAGTAATAGGATAAATAAAGATATGGCTGTTGTGGACATGCACTGCCATACTAATCTTTCTGATGGTAGAGATGATCCAATAACTATGATAAAACAAGCACAAAAATTGCAAATTGGCATTTCAATAACAGACCATAATAGAATTGCTGGATCATTAGAAGCATGCAAACGCACTTTTTCCATACCTGGAATAGAAATAACTTCTTCAGATGCAATAGACTTTTTAGTTTATTTTTATAAACCCAAAGATTTAGAGCATTTTTATAATAAATATATTAAAGATAAACATCTTAGTTCTAGAATATTTAATTTATGGAAATTAAAGTGGAATACTGAAGAATTATTAGATCATGTTAAAAAATACAGCTGTGTAATAACTTTGCCGCATCCACTTGCTATGAGGCCAAAGAATAGCTATATATTTATGCATAAATATCCAAATTTTATGAAAAATATGCATGCTGTAGAGGCAATAAATTCTTTAATGCATGAAGAACACAACCAAATTGTAAGTGAATGGGCTAAAACATTAAAAAAAGGCGTTACTGGAGCAAGTGATTCCCATAGTTACGAGCATTTGGGAAAAGCCTTGACTGCAAGCTATGCTAATGATGTTGGAGAATTTTTAGATAATATAATTAAGGAGAAAAATATAGTTGTTGGTAATAGTCTAGACAGATTTTCTAAACTGCATACAAAATTTGGAATACTCAGAAGGAACTTAAAATGGTAAAACATTATGTGGGCGGACAGGCTTTAGTAGAAGGTGTAATGATTAAATATAAAAATAGAATTGCCATTGCAGTCAGGCAGCCAAATGGAAAAATAAATGTTAAGAAGGAAAAATTAAAGTATAAAGACAGCAATATTCCTTTTATAAGGGGTATAATAAATTTATTTATTATATTATATATAGGTGTTAAATCATTAAATTATTCTGCCAACGTAAGCACTGGAAATAAGGAAAAGGTAAGCACTTTAGGAATAATTTTCAGTTTTGTATTTGCTATTGTATTTGCAATAGTGTTGTTCAAACTTCTTCCACTTGGACTTGTTTATATCTTAGACAAAAATTTTGGATTAAATAATATTGTTTTTAATATTTTAGATGGTGTTTTTAAAGTTTTATTGTTTGTTTTATATGTTTATGCTATTTCTTTTATGAAAGATGTATATAGGGTATTTCAGTATCATGGGGCAGAGCATAAGGCTGTTGCTTGCCATGAACACAGCAATAAATTAAATATAAAAGATGTACAGAAATTTAGCAAAGAGCATATCAGGTGCGGCACTAGTTTTATTTTTTTGGTTTTATTTATTAGTATTATTGTATATACTGTTATTCCTAAAGATTATGGATTTTGGCTGAAATTTAGTTTAAGGATTTTGTTATTGCCTATTATCGCAAGTTTGAGTTATGAATCACTTAGATTAGGTGCTAAATATAAAGCATTTAGTTTTTTTTCTTATCCTGGGTTATGGATTCAGAAAATTACTACTAAGGAACCTGATGAGAAACAAGTTGAGGTAGCTATAAAAGCCTTGAAAGCTGCTTTAGAATAATTCTCAAAATTAATATGTTAAAATTTTCTCTGAATTCTTAATTTCAGAACCTGATAAACTAGGAATTTCAGGCAGATAACTGCTTATTAGGTCTGAAGGCAATATTTTTATTAATATATTTATAGATATTCTTTCCGGGTAAATTTTTATATTTCCATTTTTTAGTTCATCTATTAAGTATTTTGGGCCTTCTTTTTCTAAAGTTTTTTCAAGCAAAAGAAGAAAAGCCATTGTTTTAATTTGATCAGTATTCTGAAACTGTTGTTTTAATGCTTCCTGTGATAAACCTTGAGTAAGTTCTTTCGGTAGTTTATCTGTCAAAATTGGTATTGGATCATCTGATTTTAATAATTCAAATATATCTTCTTTGGTTGCAGTCAATTTTAGATCTTTAATATAAATTTCATTAACATTTCTAAAAACTTCTTTCTTTAATACAAATATTACCTTATCTTTGTTTTTCTGTATTATATCATTTTCAATTTCTATTAATTGTTTTGATGTTAATGTTGAAAATTGCTCACCTGAATCTTTGTTATTTATATTTAACTTTAAACCAAATATTAAATTATTATCTTCTAGCAGGATATATTTTGGATTATTTGAAAAGTCTTCAGAAAATTGCATTAAGTCTAAGGCTAATATTCCACCCAATAACGGTATTATTAAAATTAAAATATTTAGCCATACTGAAAATGCAAAAAATACAGAAGCAAAACCCATCTTTATCCATTTGTAGATTAATATGTATAACATTGCTGGAAGATATACAGAAATAAATAAAATTCCAGAAATAAATAAAGGTGCTAAAATAAAAGTTAATATTGTTAATAGTAAAACAACAATAAATGTTATCCAAGCTATTCCTATTGATTTTATCTTAGATTGAACCTCTTTTGATTCTTCCATTTAATTCTTTATTTTTTCTCTGTTTTAAAAGCTTTACTTTTTGGAATAAACTGGTATATTAGAAAAGCCAATAATATTATTATAACAATACCTAAAATTATTTTTGGAAATGGGATTTGGCTTTTATCTTCTAAATTTTGTTCTGTTACATTTGCTCCATATTTTTTAAGGGTAATACAATCATAACACTTAGTCGGGCTTAAACTATATCTGCACATATCACTATAGGATTTAATCAATATATGTTTAACATGTGGTTTTTGCTCATTAAGTTCAGTTATGTTTGTCAATGGATTTCCATCGTTTAATATAAATGAATAATTTTGGCTATTATCTGCATATTTTGTATAACACCCATGTTCTATTAAAGGAAGATTTAAAGACAATAAAGAATCAGCAAAAACTATGCTAACTAATAACAAAAACATTATTAATAATATTTTTAGCAGTTTCATTTTAATTAATGATAAATATACTATTTATAAAAATTACGCAAGACCAATATTTAAATAAATTCCTATTTTCTTATTTATATGGAAAAAGTAATACAAGAATTATTGCAAAGGCTTGAGCCTGGAATTGATGTTGAGAAAGTAAAAAAAGAGCTATCAAAAAAATATAAGTTACCTAAACTACCTACAAATATAGAAATTCTAGAAGAATTAGATGATGAACAAAAAATACTATACAAAAATTTTTTAATAACCAAACCTGTAAGAACATTATCTGGAGTTGCCCCATTAGCAATAATGACTAAACCAATTGCTTGTAGCCATGGCAAATGTATTTTTTGTCCTGGTGGACCAAAATCGATTTTTGGAGATGTCCCTCAAAGTTATACTGGAAATGAACCAAGCACTATGAGGGCAATTAGGGCAAATTATGATCCTTATTTAATTGTATTTAACAGATTAGAGCAATATACTTTATTAAATCAGGTTCCTGATAAAACAGAAGTTATTATACAAGGGGGAACTTTTTGCAGCTTCCCAAAAGAATATCAGGAAGAAGTCATAAAATATACTTTAAAAGCCATGAATGATTTTTCAGAAATGTTCTTTGAAAATAATAAATTTAATTTTATAAAATTTAAAGAATTCTTTGAACTTCCAGGAACAATTAAGGATTCTTCAAGAACTTCTAGAATACATGAGAAATTGTTAAAACTAAAAGGAGAAACATATTTAGAGAAAGAACAATTGAGAAATGAAACTGCAAGAATTAGAGCAGTTGCTTTGGTTATTGAAACCAAACCAGACTGGTCTAAAGAAGATGAAATAAATGAAATATTAAAGTTAGGAACAACAAGAGTAGAATTAGGGGTGCAGACTTTAAAGGAAAATATTTTAAAAATTACAAACAGAGGGCATACATTAGAAGACACTAAAGAAGCAACTAGGTTGTTAAAAGATTCATTTTTAAAAACTACATTTCATATGATGCCTGGGCTTCCAGAATCTAATAAGGAAGAAGATATTTTAATGTTTAAAGAATTATTTGAAAATGAAGATTATAAGCCTGATTCCTTGAAAATTTATCCTTGTCTAGTTATGCCTGGAACCCCTTTGTATTTGCAATATGAGAAAGGATTGTTTAAGCCATTAAATACTGAGGAAGCTGCTGAAATTATTTCTGATGCTGAGAAATATGTTCCTGAATATTGCAGGATTATGAGGATTAACAGAGATATACCATCAACTGTAATTAAAGATGGAGTAATGAATACTAATTTAAGACAAATTGTTGACAAGAAAGTTTCTGATTCTGGTAGAAAATGTAGATGTATTAGGTGCAGAGAGCCCATGGGAAGAGAAGTAGATTATAATTCTATTGAAATTAAGAAATATTACTATAATTCAAGTGGTGGAAAAGAAGTATTTATTTCTATTGAAGACGTTAATAAGGATATTTTATTAGGATTTTGCAGATTAAGAAAACCTTGCAAACCATTTAGAAAGGAAATTACCGAAAGTTCTTGCGGTGTAAGAGAGTTGCATGTTTATGGAAGTTCTACAGCTCTTGATAAAGAAGGTGTTGTTCAACATAAGGGTTATGGAAAAAAATTAATGGAAGAAGCTGAGAAAATTGCAAAAGAAGAATGGAGTTGTGGCAAAATTTTAGTTATTTCTGGTATTGGAGTTAAAGAATATTATAGAAAACTTGGATACTCTAAAGATGGTGTTTATATAAGTAAAAATTTATGATTTATTATATTTCATAAATTCTTCATAGTATTCAAGTTCGTCAAACTCTTGTAACTCCTCACTAGCCTTCTGATAAAGCAAATATTTAATCACGGCAATATCTCTCTTCAAGATTTTTATATATTCATTTAACTCTTTTATTTCTGTCATTATTCATAATTTAATTATAAAGTTTATATTTGTTTATGTAAATTTATTGGAAATTTTTCAGAAATTTATTTCACACCCATATTCCAAACAATATTGAAATAATTTCTAAATGCCTCTGCTGCTTCTTTACTTTCAATTAGAAAACCTATCGGCGTTTCAGTCCATACAATTATTGCTACGTTATCACCAAAAATTAAAGTAGCTGTCGGACTATCAAATTCTTTTGGTAGAAACCTGACATCTGAAATCTTAGTATCTCCCATTGGTGTTCCTTTCATTCTTTCAGAAACTATTAGCCTTGTTTTGATCTTCAATTTCTTTTTTCTTTTTTGAAACTGGTGAACCTAAAGTCTGTCTAAATCTTCCATGGCTTCCAAAAACCCAGTTTTCTTTATATCTTAACACCATTTCATAAATAGATTTAACAGCTTTCTTTCCTACAAAAATATGTGCTTCTTGTTTGCTCAAAGCTGATTCTTTTATCTTTTCCAGCTCTTTTACTAAATCTTCTGTACTTTGCTTTTTTTGTTTTAATTTTTGTTCTTCTTCAAATACGAAATCAAGAAATCTATTGGGATTTGTAGCTTGAAAATATCTAGTTTTTTGTTTTGTTATATAATTTACTAGGCCTTTTTCCATCAATCTTTTCAAAATATCATATACAGTTGCTCTGTGTAGTTCAGATTTTTTAACTAATGGTCCTGTAGTTGTAGAACCTAATTTAAGAAGTTCTAAATATACTTTGGCTTCTGTTTCAGTAAGCCCTAGTTTCTGCATTATATTAATTCTATCCATAAACAGAGTAATATCAAAATCTTTTTAAATGTTGTCATGTTATATGACTACACATTTTTAAATACTTTCTTATTGTCTTCTTAAAAAATGAAAAGTTATAAAATTATATTATGGTCATTGGTATTTTTATTAGTGATAACGGGCATTGTAATAGCTCTAATTCCTGGGGAAAACAATGAACAAATACAGGGCTTAGAAAAAATTAAAGTTGCGTATAAACCTACTTCACATTATTTATCTGTATTTATAGCTAAGGAAAATGGCTTCTTTTTAGAAGAAGGACTAGATGCTGAACTAATTAATTTTGACAGTTCAAATCAGGCAATGGATGCTTTACTAAATGGACAAGTTGATGTTTCTAGGGGTGGTTTATTTCTACAATTAAAAATTGAGGCTGAAAAACCAGGACAAATAAAAACCTTCTTGGTTAATAATCAATCTAAAGAAAATTTTGTTGATTATATTATTATTAATAAGGATTCTGGTATAAATTCCATTTATGACTTAAAAGGTAAAAAAATTGGTACTAATACTGGTTTAATTGAAGAGAGTTATATAAAACAAATTTTAAAATATTTTAACTTAGAGAATGATGTACAAGTTATTGGAATTAAACCTGCTTTGGTACCTAATGCTTTAGAAACGAAACAAGTTGATGCAATTTTTGTTTATGAACCAGAAGCAAATATTGCAATAAACAAAGGCTTTGGAAGGGTGTTGATTGGGCATCCTGTTGAAAATTACCTATTAAATCCTTGGATAGGTGGGGGGGTTTACATTAAAGCTTCTTTAATAAAAGAAAATCCTAAAAAAAAAAAAAAAATAATGAATGCTTTTTACAAAGCTGGACAATTTATAAAACATAATCCTGATGAATCTAAAATAATATTGGCTAAATATACAGGTCTTGATCAAACTATAAATTACATGTACTTCCGGAGTATTCATCTTCAGACCCAGGAATTAAGGAAGCTGCACAACAACATTCAGATTTTTTGTATAATAACGGATTATTACCTAGAAAAGTTGATGTGGGTGATTTATTATATGCAATATGATAGAAATAAAGAATTTAGAGAAAAAATATGGGAATTTAGTAGTTTTGAAAGATATAAATCTAAAGATAAATAAAAATGAATTTATAACTATTTTTGGGCCCAACGGTTGTGGAAAAAGCACATTGCTTAATATTATAAGTGGATTAGAAACTTACAATGGTCTAATTAAAAAAGATGAAAATTTGAAATTTAGTTTTGTATTTCAGAACTATTCTGAATCTTTATTGCCTTGGAAAAATGTATACGATAACATTAATTTAAACTGTGTTAATAATACTAAAGCATTGGATTTACTAAAAACTTTGGGATTGGTTGAGTATGAGAATTTTTATCCTTATCAGTTATCTGGCGGTTTACAGCAGAAAGTTGCTATTGCAAGAGCATTTCTTAATAATCCAAATATTATTTTTTTAGATGAACCATTTTCTTCTTTGGATTACAGTACTTCTAGAACTTTAATGTTAGAATTAATGAATTTGTGGGAAAGAGAAAGAAAGACTGTTGTATTTGTATCACATGATATTGATGAAGCAATAATGTTGGCTGACAGAGTAATTATACTTAGCAATAAGCCCTCTAAAATAAAAGGAGAAATTAGAGTAAATTTACCTAGACCAAGAAATTTGAAATTATTAAATGATAATAAATTTTTAAGGATAAAAAACAAAGTTTTAAAACTAATTTAAAATGAGAAAATTATATAGAATTATATTTGGAATAATTATTTTAATTTTTATTTGGGAAATAATAGTTCTGTTATCTGGATCTATTTTTTTACCATCTTCATTTGAGATTGGTAAGGGCTTTGTTAAACTCTTGGACAATATTTATTTTTATTCTGACATTGGAGCTACATTAATAAGGATGTTTTTAGGTTTGATTATTTCAATATTAATTGGCATTCCATTGGGGTTATTTTTTGGTTACTATGGAAGAATTTATTTGTTATTTGAATTCATTATAGATTTTTTAAGAAGTATTCCCCCTCCTACTTTATTTCCCTTATTTATGTTAATATTTGGAATAGGAAATGTTTCTAAAATAGCACCAGTTGTTTTTATGTGTACTTTTTTTATTTTAATCAATACTATGTATGGTGTAAAAAATGTAAAAGATATACGCTTAAAAACCGGCAAATTGTTTAGACTGTCTAAATTTTCTTTAGTAAAAAATATTATAATTCCTGAAGCCCTGCCTTATATAGCCGCTGGTTTGAGAATTTCCATATCTTTATCATTGATATTATCTATTGTGTTTGAGATGTTTGTTGGAACTAAATATGGTATTGGGCAAAGAATAATAAATTTTCAATTATTATATGATATACCTGAAATGTATGCAATGATTATAGTTGCTGGATTATTTGGATATATTGTAAATAATGTTTTTGTATATTATGAAAAGAAAACAATACACTGGAGTGGAAAATAAACTAAATTTCCTTAATCTCAAACTTAATAAATAATTGATTATTATTAATATTATGATTAAAGCAGTAATTTTTGATATGGATGGTGTAATTTTTGACACAGAACCAATAGGATATGAAGCTACAAAAAAATTATTTAAATTATACAATAAAGATTTAAAATTTAAAGATGTAATTCCTTATTTTGGAACTGGTGTAAAGAATTACGTTGGGAGTGTAGCTAAAAAATATAAAGTAAATGAAGATATGGAAACTTTAATGAAAAAAAGGAGAAAATATTTTTTACAAATAGCAAAGAAAAGATTAATGGTCTTTCCAGGCGTAATTAATTTAATTAAAATTCTAAAGAATAATAAAATAAAAATAGCACTAGCAACTGCATCTTCAATTAGATCTGTAAAATATAATTTTAAGATAACAAAACTAAATATTAAATTATTTGATGTTGTAATTACAAGAAATGATGTGAAAAAATTGAAACCAAATCCTGAAATATTTATAGCTGCAATAGAAAAATTAAAAGTAAAGCATAACGAAACTGTTGTTGTAGAAGATGCTGTTTCTGGAATAATTGCTGCAAAAAGAGCCAAAACTAAGGTTATAGCTATAGCAAATTCTTCGCAAAAGAATAAATTAAAAATGGCTGATTTGGTTGTTAATTCATTTAAAGAAATAACATTAAGAAAATTGGATAATTTGTAATTATTTTCTTAAATATTTTTTATACATAGCTGCAATAAATTCAAAATCTTTATCATAATTTATTTCGTCAAACAATATTTCTTCTTCAGGATTATTTTCCTTTACTTCTTCTATTATGTAATTAAAAGTTTCTATTTTCTCATTTTCAACTATTTCAGCATTAACATCTACAAGAACAAATGGAATTTCATTTTTTAATTCCATTCTTTCATTGTACTTGTATGCACTAAATCCTGTCAAGCACAGCATTGATGCTGCTGCAAGAAATTTAAGAAATGAGTTAAAATTTTTACTTCTTTTTACTGGGGGCCAAGTTATATCACAACAATTACTAAGATCTGGTGGTGTGTAATAATTATATCTTGTATTTTTAAATGCTTGTTTGTTGTTATTCCATCTTACCCTAAAAAAATTACAAAAGTCATGAACTTCCTTATCTGTGTATATTTTGTAAGTTGGGTGGTTAATTCCAAATTTCTTATATGTTATATCTACTAAAGTTATATTTTGACTGTTTAAATAAATTCCTGCACAAACATGGGGTGTTTTTTGTCCTACATTATCTTCATATACATCAACAAATCTTGCATCTATTCCTGCTAGCCTGGCCATAACTACATAAAGGAAAGTAAAATCAACGCATACACCCATTCTATCTTTAAATGTTTGACTAGCACTTCTATAACTATAATAAGCCAGCTCTGTTTTATCATATCTTAAATTTTCTAAACACCATTCGTATAATCTTAATGCCTTATCAGTACTTTCTTCAGGACAATTTTTTATAATATCCCATGTGGTATCAAGAACTTCTCTTGTTGCATCATATGGCGGTGAATTTAATTTTAATTTTTTTGCCCTTCTATCAAACTCTTTTCTAGATTCTAACAAACTATCATAATTAACTATATCTTCTAGTCTAGATTCATTCATAAATTGTATTTTATTTTAGAGTTTAAATTCTCAATTAAAGAATTTCTGAAAAATTTTCAATCTGTTAATAAGTCATACATTTCCGAGAATAAACTTTTAGATTTTTTATCTTTGGGAATTTTAGTATTTTTTGCTGTGTTTGAATCGTAACAGAAAAATGCTCTTTCCTTTGGTGTAAAATTACTAAAATTATATTGGGCTGAACCAACCATTATGCCGTATTTTCTTGAATATATTGGCAGGTTATTTTCATTAAGTTTCAAATAGGTTTCTAGGTTACCTTCATTGTTTTTACTATGTTTTACTTCTAATCTTAGTGATCTTCTTTTATCTACAAACCCTTCTTCAACATTAGAATCATAAAATCTAAGACCATGAACAACCTTTTCTACTCTATCATGGTTTGTGTATGTTAAACCAGCTACAGTCAAACCTACTAAAGGCCATTTGATTAATGATGCAATAAGTTTTAATACCATAAATATTACTTTGTTCTCAAACTTAAAATAGGTTTTGTAGAAATTTTTGAAAAATTTTCAGAAATAGTGAAAATTATATTATTATTTTAGACAACTAAACGTTTATAAATTCAATTTTATCTTTAATTCTATGGAAATTAACAAAGAATTAATATTAAAAGTAGCTAAAAATTCCAGAATAAAATTGACAGATAAAGAAATCGAAGAATTTGTTCCGCAATTTAAGGAAATACTAAATTCTTTTTCTGAATTAGATAAAATCAATACTGAAAATGTTAATCCAAGTTTTCACCCTGTAGATATAAGAAATGCTTTAAGAGAAGATAAACCTAAAGATTCTATCCCAACTGAAGAATTATTAAAGAATGCAAAACATAAAAAAGGAAATTACTTTTTAGGACCAAAAGCACTATGAAAGCACTATCAATGATGCAACCAGTTCCAGAATTAATTTTACAGAAAAAAAAGACTATTGAAACAAGAACCTGGAAATCTAATTTTTTAGGTGAGTTTTATCTTCATGCTTCTAATGGTATTATTCAAGAAATGTTAGATAGATTTGAGTTTGATAAAGAAAGACTGATTAAAGGAGCAATTGTTGGAAAGGCAGAAATTACTGGTTTAAAAGTTTATAATAATTTAGAGGAATTTAATAAGGATTTTAGGAAACATTTAGTTGAAATTCCAAAAAAATTACCAAGTTATGGTTATGTTCTAGAAAATGTTCAAAGACTAGAAAAACCACTTAAATTAAAGGGAAAATTAAATTTTTTTGATTTTAAAATATGAAAGTCCAAGAATTTATTAAAAAAGTTCAAAATAAAGAAATTGATATAGTAGAACACACATACAAGGTTCTAGAAGAATGCAAAAAAATAAATAAAGAATATCATTATCTAAACACAATATCTGAAGAATTAGCTTTAAGGCAAGCTGAAGCTGTAAATAAAAATCCTAAAGGCAAGTTAGCTGGACTTCCAATATCAATCAAAGATTCAATTTGTGTTAAAGATGTAGAAAGCACTGCAGGATCTAAAATTCTTAGAGGATATAAACCTTATTTTCATGCAACTGCTGTTGAGAAAGCAATAAAAGAGGGGGCAATTGTTATAGGAAAAACTTCTCAGGATGAATTTGGTTTTGGAGGATTTGCAACTAATGTTGGGATTGATTTAAAAATTCCTTTAAATCCATTTGATAAAAACAGAGCTACTGGCGGAAGTTCCGGGGGTGCTGGCGGGTTAACTCAAAAAGCAAGTTTTGCTCATATTGCACTTGGAGAATGCACTGGAGGGAGCATTGAAAGCCCTGCTAGTTTTTGCGGGGTTTTTGGTTTGGTTCCTACTTATGGAAGAGTTTCCAGATATGGCCTAATTGATTATGCAAATTCATTTGATAAAGTTGGACCTCTGGGGAAAAATATTTACGATTGTGCTTTGATGCTGGATGTTATTTCAGGCTATGATGAAAAAGATTCAAGTTCTTTAAATGAAAAAAAAGACGATTTTTTTAATTTTTTGAAAAAAGATATAAAAGGATTGAAAGTTGGCGTTATAAAAGAATCTTTTGGAGAAGGTGTTGATGAAAAAGTTTCTAAACATGTCTGGGATGGCATTAAAAGACTAGAAAAAAATGGGGCTTCTTACAAGGAAACCTCATTGCCAATTACAATGAAGCATGGTGTTCCTACTTATTATTTATTAGCCACAACTGAAGCATCTACTAATTTAGCGAAGTACTGCGGAATGAGGTATGGTGCGAGTGAAGAGTTAAAAGGAAATTTTGATGAATATTTTACAGATGTAAGAAGCAAAAACTTTGGCAAGGAAGCAAAAAGAAGATTAATGCTTGGAACCTTTGCAAGAATGAGTGGATTTAGAGATGCTTATTATATAAAAGCTGCTAAAGTAAGAACGCTAATTATTGAAGAATATAAAAAAGCTTTAAAAAATTTTGATGTTTTAATAACGCCTACAATGCCAATATTACCTCCAACATTTGATGAATTAAAAAAATTAACACCTTTGCAAGATTATATGATGGATATAATGACTGTTGGCCCTAATTTAGCTGGTTTACCACATATGGGTGTTCCTGTTGGTTTTGAAAAAAATTTACCTGTAGGAATGATGATTATTTCTGATCATTTAAATGAAGGGAAATTATTGCAAGTTGGAAAAGAATTTGATAAGAATTAAAATAAAAAAATAATTTTTATCTTTTAATCATATCCACCATCAGAATCAAAACCTTCACTATCGTCCATATCGTCTTTTTCCATATCCTCATTATCGTCATCATCATCAAGTTTCCAATCTTCATTATCATCACTAACATCCTTACCTTCATCCTCATCTTCTATCGGTTTTTTATGATGCTTGTGTTTTGCTGGAGCTCCAAAAAAATAATTACTTGTTTTAATAATTTCCCATTGACTTACTAATCCAATTTCCATTTATCTTCCCTCCTATTTATACAAACATTATTGGCATTATTTAGTTAATTTATTTATATATTTTTTGGTTCTAGGATTTTTATGTAGTATCCTATTTTAATGTATTAATAAGCCATATTTTCCATCTATAGTAGGACCCCTATTTACTCTATCAACCCCTGAATATATTATATGGATTACATTGCCTGGATTTTCATAAGAAACAACAAAAACTTCTAATTGATCTGCCAACCTCATAGTTCTCATCTTACTGTTCTTTCTTTTACCTGCACCCCTTAACCATCCAATCATACCATTATAATTAAAGCCTTTACCATTATCTTCTATTGTTATTATATGGCCTTCATGTCCTTCGTCAATTATCAATCTTACTTCATCTTTACTTCCATATAAAAAAGCATTTTCTAACAAACCACTAATTAATGCTTTTAATACCGGGGGTGTTCTTTTTGGTCTCAACATCACATATCCAATATCATGCAATTTACTTTCTAATTCTCTTAATTTTCCTATACTTTGTGGATTTCCAAATCTCAGACTATGTAAGATTTGCTCTCTTCTACTAGCAAGCTCAATGCTTCTTTCCTCTAGAAGCCTACTTACACCTAATGTATATAGTGAAGGACTGTCATAATTAGCTTCTCTTTGTTCATAAAATCTTGATCTTCTTTCCACATTTGCAGGAAATAAAGATTTTTCTGAATAAGGTTTTATTACATCAAACAATATTCTATTATTTACACCAACTCTTGCATACATATCACTAAGATTAAGATTTTCAAATGTCATTTTTCAAATTGATGTTTTTATGTTTATATACTTTACCATTTTATAGTGGTGATAATTTAGAAAGATTTTTAAATATTTTACTTATTATAAAAACATTATGCCAGGAAAAAAAGAATCTTTAGAAATAGTACTAAGATATTTTGATGCTGTTTTTGTAGATTCTTCTTTCATGACATATTTAGGAAGAAGTGAAGGATTTTATAGTGTTGATAAAAGACTTTTAGACAGAGCGTTAGAAGTATGGAGAGAAAATAGTGGGCTTTTTAGAAGATATAATGAAGAATTAAAAGTTTATACAACAAATGGTATCATACAAGAATTAAATGAATTTGCACTTGCTTTAGAGGAAGCTTCTTATAAGAAAAAGCAGACATTAAGAGCTAATAAACTAAAAAGTATGTCTGATTTAGTTAAGGATACAGCTGATACATTAATAGTTTATCCCTTTAGAGCCTATATTCAAGTTGTCAGATATGATGGAGCTTCTGATAATGATATTTCTTTAATATCTGCTATGCTGCATTTTTTAGTTGATAACAATCGCAGCACCAGCACAATAATTACTAAAGACAGTGATATAAGCAAAAGTTATGGCCTTACAATATCGGGATTTGATGAAGGATTGAGAGCTAATATTTCAAGAAGAGGAAAAATTTATTGGTATGATTATAAGCAAAATTTACTAGAAAAAGTAGTTATAAATTAAGTTTGAGTCTCATACGTTCTTACTGTCTGCTATTAAATAGCAAAGGTTCTGTTCATATCATTGACCCAAACCATTATTGTGCATTAATAAGAAATCAAATAGGTATTTAATGTTTACTAAGTTTTAATTTCAAACCATATTAAATAATGATCACTATGCTCTTTATTTATAGATTTGTCTATTCCATAATTAGTAATTTGACTTTTTAAGTTATCACTAACTATAATTCTATCATAAGCACAGTTTGTTTCAGATACAGTTGTGTCTTCATTATCTTGAATTATCCAGTTCCAATTATCAAATTCATTTTCTTCTTTGTTATTATAATAAGAACAATCTGCATTCAAATCACCAATAACTGCAGTGTAATCATTATTTTTTACTATTTCATCTAAATAATATAATTCATTTTTTACATCATCTGGTTTTATATGAATATTAAACAAGGTTAAGTTATAATTATTTAAATTGAATTTTACTTCAATAGGTGGCCTTTCCCACCTATCTAATTTATCTGGATTGTAATCTTCTATTAATTCAATTTTAACTCCTTTCTTTACTAAAATTCCATATTGTTCTTTTGATATAGTTCTGCCAGCTCTTGTGGAGATATAGCAATTATATTTATCTAAATAAGAACAAAGCTTTGGAAATGCACCTTCTGAAGAATCTCTAATTTCTTGCAAAAATACAATATCATAATTTTTTATTTTATTAGCATAATAATTCATTAAATCTAAATTACTGGCTTTTGAATGTCCAAATACTTGTAGATTCCAATTTGCTATTTTTATTGTATCTTGATAATTATTTATTTGAGGATTTATTTTAACTGCACTGGCTGTTATATTATCTTTTAAATTATCTTTGTAGTAATAAGTAATTAATACTAGAATTAATATTACAAATAACACCTTTTTTTTCATCAATTTTACTATCTTTATTTAAATTTAATACTTGCCATATTTTGTTGTCTTTTTATAGTAGTAAATTTAGTAAGCTTTATAAAGGTTTAAAATAGACTTTTTTTATGGATATTGGTGCTTATTTGAGGGCTTTGAAGGCATGTCCTGATCCTGATTTAACTGATAATCTAGGGATTTATGACAATTGGCCAATATTATTAGATGTGGATACTAATATCTTTATAGATTATTTAAGGAACTGTGAAAAATATAGTGAAAAATCACAAAATGTAAGCAGAGAAATTGCTGAGGAAGTTGCTGCAAGTGGTAGATTAAGTGCTGCTAGAATATTAAGGAAAGGGAAGGGGGTTTATTTTGATTATGGCAAAAGACTAGCTAAATTTAGAGTTTCAAGGGGTTTAATACTTGAATTCTGTAGCAAAGATGAACCACATAGAACAAAACAGTTAGCTAAAGAATATAGAACTACAGTATTACTTCATCCTTATGCAATGAATGGAAACTGGACAAGAAATTTAGCAGATATTGTTGTTGACATTGGTGAGTATGCTCAAAGAAGCAAGGTTGGTCTTTGTTTTCCAAAATCTATAGGTTCTAAAAATAAGGAGGTTGTTTATTACGAACCTTAAAAATGAGAAAACTAATTCCTTTTATTGTTGGATTGTGTACTGTTGTTGGATTAAGTTGTGGAAGGACAAGTATTACTAGAAAATCTACAGGAGATGGCGGAGGTTCACAAGCAGAAAAAAACTATTACATAGTAAAGAAAGGCGGCAGTATAGATGATATTGCTAAAAAAACAGAAATTCCTGCATGGTCTATATTAAATTGCAATCCTGAATTAGATGAAAATACAAAATTCGGACCTGGAGAAAAAATTAAACTTTATGAAAAATATTATGAGATTCAACCTAATGATACATTATATGGAATTGCTTTACAAAATCATGCAAATTATGGCGCTTTAATAGATCTTAATAATATAGAAAATCCTGATTTAATATTAGCTGGCGATAAATTGAGAATTCCTTGTCCTGGAAAAAAATCAAAACATAAATTGGAAAGAGAGGAAAAAAATCATGCATATATAGAAAGAAAAGAACCAAGAAAAACTGGCTATGTTGTTTTTCCTAGCGGCTTAAAACTTCAAATTGTCAATGATCCTAAATTAACTAGGAAAGGAAAAGAATTTTATGATCCAAGAAGCTCTGGTAATCCATTATTTAAAGTTGAAGTTAAAGATTTAGGAAGGGCTGTTTCTAGACATTTTACTTTAGGTGACTTTCTTGAAATACATGTGCCTAGATTGGAATCACCCAATTATAAACTAAAACTTAATGGCGATGAGTATTTTGCTTATGGACGTTTAGATCCTGATTTTGTAGGAAGATTAGAAAAAACTAGGACTTGTGTAGGTGAACCTATAGAAGTAGACTCAGGTTATAGACCTTGGGGTTATCACAAAAGGATTTATCGAGATATATATGGAAAAATGGAAACAAAGAAGAGTTTACACCCTTCAGGTATGGCAGCTGATATTTCTTCAAGAAGCACTAGAAGATTAAATAGATGTGTTGCTGATATATTTAATAATAGTGGTATTGGCACTTATGATGATGAAGGTTTTGTGCATGTAGATAATAGGAAAGGAAAGGCTCGCTGGTCATTATGAAAACAGAATTTAAATATAATAAGATTAGGAGAAAGAAAATATGGTAAAAATAAAAATTAAAGGAAATGAAATTGATGTTATCTTTACTACTAATTCAGCTTCTAGGTATGCAACACTTTTTAGAAATAAAATATTTTTCTCTTTGAAAAAAATTGGTGTTTCCCAGGATTATATTAAATTAAAGGAAGAAGTATTTCCTATAAGAAAATCAGGAGCTGAAGTTTACTGGTACTTAAATGGTTTTAATTGCTATTATAGTTATAATAGACAAGAAAAATATGTTGATAATTTGCAAATTATATCAAAACTTATTGATGCGGAAGTAAACAAAATATTGGAAGGAAGTAAGAATTTTGAGGAATTTCTAAATGATTTTATAGAAGATGATTATTTAATTGAAAAAAGAAAAGAAGCTAGGCAATTTTTGGGTTTAGAAGAAAACGAGAATAATATTGAAATTATAAATAAACAATATAAGAAAATGGCAAAAGAATTTCATCCAGATACGGAAAATGGAAGCACTGAAAAATTTAAGAAATTAAATGAAGCTCATAAAATTCTAAGAAAGGAACTTGAATAAAATGAAAGAACATCCAAGAATTTCTACTATGATTAAATTTTATAGAGATGAACAAAAAGTTTGTCCTTTTATGAGTCCTTATATCACACAATTTGTTTTAGTTCAAGAAAATTATACTAGATCTTATATAGCTAATCCTTTATTATCTTGGGTGAAATTTAAAGATCTAAAAGTTTTAAGTTATGTTTGGGAAAAAGATCCTAGATTTGAAGATGAAAGAAAAACTGCAATTAAGATGTTTGGCGATCTTGCACATATTTTATATGAAGATCAAAACAATTAAAGTTCTAACGGTTCAATATTTAGTCCAATTTTAATTCCACCGCATTAATTTATAGAATGTATGCGCGAGCCGGGATTTGAACCCGGGTCGGAACGTGTTTGCTTATTAAAATGGCAACGTCCCATATAGGTCGGTTTTTTTGAACCTC
>JACPCE010000005.1 GCA_016179945.1 Candidatus Woesearchaeota archaeon
AAATAACAGGAGATCGTAAGAACCATTGGTTCTTACGCAGGCTTTAGGCTAAAACCTAAAGCCTTACAAATAAAAAGTTGAATTATTCAAAGTTCTCTATACCTGAAGCTTGTTCAACAGATTCTGCTCCCTCACCAAGATAAGTAACATGAGCAAGATGTCCTGTTCCTTTAGGCGCACCATAAACAACTCCTGGACTTTGAGTATAAAGTGCTAAAAATGAATTAGTTGGATCAATTTCAAAAAGTTTACGCATCATTTGAATTTTTAAAATAATTAAGTTTTATAAGAATTTATGGTTTTTAAAATAAACAAAATAGAGATTATAATGGAGCCACCGAGGGGAATTGAACCCCCAACCTGCTGATCACTTTAAGATCATTTGCATAAAGCATCAGATGATCAGCATACAAGTCAGCTGCTCTACCATTGAGCCACGGTGGCATTAAAGAAAGTTTACTAAAGAAGTTTAAAAAAGTTTCTAGTCTTCTAACAAAGCCATTTTTACTGTAGAATTTATTACAGGAGTAACTTTCTTCACAGCATTTTTCATTTCCTTTTGGAGATGATTATCTATTACATCCTTCATAATCTGTGAACTATTTGTATTTTTAGTATAATTTGTCAAAAATTTTCTCACAGCTTTTCTAATTTCTTTAAGTGTTGTTTTGTAAGTTAAAGTTTTTGTTATAAAAATTGGTTTTATAGTGATTTTCTTTCCATCTTTGCTATTGTAAACAAAAGAATCATCTAGTTTATTTTTGCCGCTTCTTGTTATTCTTTTTAATTGTGCTAATTGAATTTTATAAGCAACAAGTTTTGTCAAAGCCTGATTGTTCTTCACATCGACAATATCAAAATAAACATTAAAATTCTGTTTTTTAGGATCTTTAGTTAGCATCATAAGATTAACTTCAATTCTACGCCCTATTGCATGTTCAGGCTCGTCTACAATAGTTTCTCCTATCTCATAATTATTAAATTCGCTGCTAGCCAAGATAGAAATCCATTTCTTTTTCTTCTTCTTTAATTCCTGTGAACTTGGTGTTTTAGTAGCCATTTTAAATTGTTATCTTAGCCTGTTCTCTGCTGTAAGTCCAGTCTTCTGAAAGAACACCTTTTTTCTTGTAATATTTTGTTAATCTTTTAATTTTTGATCCTGTAAGTGAAAGTCCTCTTCTTGAAGGCATGTCATGTTTATTTGATTCTAAATGCTTTATTATTTTAATCTCCTTTTTTATCAAAGAAATTAAATCATCAGGTATTTTATGTACTAATTTATGCTCCTTTAAGATTTGGTTTATTTTCTTACTAGTTAATCTGTGAACATCTGGAATACCATAGCTGTCCCTTAATACTAAACCTATTTGAGATGCAGGTTTGCCTGATTTTGCGATCTTTACAATTAATTGTTCAATCTCTTCAGGGTTATGTGTTATCCAGGGCTGAGGTTTGGTAACTAATGGTTTTTTGCTTCCAGCCCTTCCCTTCTTACGTGAATACATTCTTGCCATTTAAAAATTGAAAATTTAAAGGATTTATAAAGGTTTATGGTCTTTTAAAACAGCTTAAATTTATAAGTTTTTTCTATTAATCACTATAAATGGGCAGTACACAAATTGCAGGATATTACTTAAGGATAGAACCAAGACAAGTAGAAGGTTTACATAATTTAGTTGTAGGTTTTTATGATGCTTTATTAGTAGATGAAGATTTACAGGATATGCTTCTTGGTAATGCTAGTTCATTAAAAAGACGCCCAAAAAGCTATTATGATTTAATATCATCTGTTTTCCTAAGAACAAAAACACTTGTAAATTTAGCATATCTAGATTTTATGATTGATTTAGCTACAAGACCTGCATTAATTGTAATAGGTTCTCAATCTCTTTTAGGCAGAGTAGGAAGTTATACATCAAGAGGGCATGATGCAGAAATAGTAGAAAGAATTCAAAGAGAATGGTTTGAAAATGTAGATTGTGTTGAAAATATTAGGGTATATGAAAGAACACTTAAAGCAGCATTTGGTGATTTTAATTTACAATTTGTTTTAGGCCTTATTTATAATGCTAGAGGAATTTTTAAGGAAATATTACCAAGTAGGCTTGTAGACTTGAAAGAAAGAATTGATAATGCCTTAACACCAGAAGCGCATAATGCATTAGATAGCGCGTACTATGAAAAAGCTAGAGGATATCTTGCATCGGTTAGAGATTTATGGTTTAAATTAGATAGGAATGAATATGGTAAAAACTTTCGTTTGACACTTGCAGAGGAACGTCAAGGAATAGAAGATTTTACAAGTAGAATATAATTAGTAGCCCCGCCAGGATTTGAATTCCCAAACAATTTAATGTTCCTGGGTCAATGGCTTTCTCCATCGAGTACCAAAGGCCACTATCCTTGGCCGTTGTCTTTAGCTTCAAAAAGAAACTAATCTAGACGACGGGGCTGTAATAAAACGTAATAAGGATTAGTTTTAAAAGTTTGCCTTTTTTAGCTAAAGTTTTATTAAGGTAATTAACATTAATTTAGTTATGTCAGAAGCAAGAAGCACTAAAAATATTTTGGTGCATGAATTAGGCCATTATTTATGTGCAGAGAAATTGGGATATAAATCAGAAATTATATTTGATGTTGCAAAAAAAACTTTCTTAAACATATTTGATATAAGGGAAGACTTGCCCAAAGCTATCGACCTTAAAAATCAAGCCATTATTGCATGTGGTGGGATAGTTGCAGAAGGATTATTTGGAATAGAGAGCGAAACTTTTTGGGGAGATATGATTCACTTGTTTGATGTAACTAAAGAATTAGCAAATATAAATGGAGAAAGGTTTCCTTACAAAAAGCCTTACGAAATGGGAATTGATTTTTATAGTATTTATTATAATGGGGCTAAAATTATCGAAAGTTACGGTGGGAAAATTATACTGAGATTTTAATGAAAAAATATAACATAGAAGACACTATAATTTAGTTTTTATTTTTTTGTTTATATCTTCCCCTAATATCAACTTTATTCAATCTATCTAAAACTTCTTTGGATTCATTGCTATATTTTTTATATCCATCCAATACTGATTTAAAACTTGATTCATAATTTTTGTAGTGTTTACTATCTAAGGCTTGCCTAATCAAATGTAAATCAACAGCTTTATGTTCTACTTTTGGATCAATAAAACTTAATCCAAAATCAATCAAAAAAACTTTATCATCTTTTAATATCATATTAGATGTTGTCAAATCTCCATGAATTATATTTACACTATGCATTAAAGCAACTTCTTTCCCAATATTATTACAAATTTCAATTCTTTTTTTATCATCAAATAAATCTAAACTTTCAGACAATTTTTTCCCATCTATAAATTCCATAAAAATTTTGAATTCTTTTTCAGAAGAACCCATTAGAATTTTAGGAACATTAATTATTTTAGATGCTTTTTCTAACATAGATATTTCTCTTCTTGTTCTTTGTTTTCTTATCTTTTCATCAAGTTCTTTTATTCTATAAGTTTTAGGAATTCTCTCTTTAATGATTATATTTTTATCTAAATAAATTTTAGCTTCAGCACCCTGATTTATTAGTTTCATTATATAAAATAAATTAACTATATAGTTATAAATTTAATCTTTGGATTTAATTAAATGAAATTGATATTTTCTGAGTCTAGAGAAATATATTATTTAGGACAAATAAGACGATAGTTTAGAAAGAAGAATGGTAATCCAAACTATCACACTGTGAACCTTTCATGTTGGGACAAAAGAATAATTAAAAAAATTCGGACTTTACCAATACATGTTAAAAACGTTTTAGGATTATAATTAAACCTACAAAGTATTATTATTTCAATATTCTTAATGCACCCTATATTAAGTAACGATTATAATTGTTTAATTGCTGAATCATCAAAAAATTCTTTCATTTGCATTCCTAATTTTCTCTTTCCATCAGGACTGCTAAGATGGCATCCATCTTTTGCAGTTTCTTTTAGAGACATAGGTCCTAAAACAGGGCCCGAAAACACATCTTCGTTTTTAGTATCTAACTCTTGCACAAGCTCTTTACCTTTTTCTAAACCCCAAGTGCCAGTTATTTCACATACACCATCAGTGTAGTCTGCTAGTGCAGACACATAAATAATAGCATCTGGAATCCGTTCCCTGATTTTGTTTAGTATGACGCTGGCATTCTCATAACTTGTTGTCCTATCTTTGTTCATTATACAAAGCTGCCACCATATTGTGTTTGTTTTTGGATATCTTTTAAGATTGTCATCAAAAACATTCCAATATTTATTCACCTGATCTAAATTTCGCGACCAATCCAGAATAGTACCAGAACCGTATCTCCTTTCATAATCCCACATCTTTTTGCCGCCAACGTGATGATAACCTTCTACTGTCTCTCTAGTGTTGGAACACCCAATATAACCAACAGTGCGTAATTCATTTTCTTCAGAATTTTTCTCAAGGTCAGATTGTTGTTGAACACAACTTACCAGCATTAAAGGTATAAAAAATACAAAAAATATAGTTTTAATTATCTTAAAATTTTTTATTCCAAGAAATATATGGTAAATCATTGTCTTTCTGCAAAGATTCTCTCGGCATTCTTATATGCAAATTTCTCTTGTACTGAAGGATCAAGCCTTCCAATAAAAGCCCTAGCAATTTTTACCTGCATCTGTCCTACCTCTAAATCATAGTTCCAGACTGCGTCACCTCGATCTGTTCCCCAAATAAGCTGGTCAGGATGTCTTTCAATAACTGATTTCCATGTTTTTACATCTTTATTTATAATGTCATCAAATTTTTTATTTGTAGCATCAAGATAAGCATTCTTGCTTTTTCCTACAAACATAAGGAATAAGTTTCTGTCCCCACCCCAAAAATCATCAATACCATAATATGCATTAGGATGTTTATTAAGTACATCCTCAACTTCACTTATAGATAGTTGATCTCCGTGCCATATAAAATTAATGTCTGGATTTTGTTCTAACACCGTTTCAAAATTGTCTTTATGATCTTTTTCAAGGTGGAAGTAAATTACCAAATTTTCTTCTCTAATAATTGGGTAAATATAAGTAAGCATTTGTGAATCTGGAGAAAGCGCAGGCGATCCGCCATTTTCACGAGCATAAAGTCCAATTTCGCCATAACCTTTAAATAAATTAGGATAAACAGCAAGCATTTCTCTAAGGGTTTTAGAATCTACTGTTGGAAAACCATTCGGTTCATTATCATTGCCGGAAGACATTATAAAAGGAGTAAAAATTTCAGGATATTTATACATAGTATCATTCCATATTTCTAGCAACTGTAAAGGAATCTCTTGATAAACAGGAAAAAATGCAAAATTTTTCATTGTTCCTTCCCGTTTTAAATTACAAGCAATTTGACTCATTTTTATATTAAAGCCAAGTACTGCTCCTGGACCGCCAAATCTACCTTCCAATTCTTCTTCTAATGAATATTCCTCTCCTTCTTCAGGTAGTCCATCAGGAATAGCAGGAATATGTAAATGTGTATCTATCAAAGGACCTTGATAATAGTTGCTTGGAAATTCCAATTTATTTATATCAGGACAAGGAGTTGGAGCTATAGAGTCATCAATTCTCTTCTTCCATATTTTTTCCTCAAATGTTAATTCTTTTTCAACTAAGGAAGAAACTTTAATATTAGAATCTGTAGAATTTTCCTCAAAATTTTCAATTGCAGCAGTATTAACCGATTTTTTCCCAAAAAATTGTTTCAATTGTTCTCCCATTTTTCTCATGCCACCTTCATTTGGATGACATCTATCTTTTCCTTTATCTGAAATCTCAGCAAGTGATAAAGGACCAAGAACAGGACCAGGTAACACATCATCATTTTTCAAATCCAATTCTTCTGCTAAAGAAATTCCCCTTTCTATTCCATCTACACCAGTAATTTCACATACATTTTCTGTATATTCTGCAAGTGGTGAAATATAAATTGTTACATTGGGTATTTTTTCTCTTAAAGTTTCAATAACAGGAAAAGTCTGCTCATAAGTTATTTTTGCTTCACCTTTAGGTATACAAAGCTGCCACCATATTGTATTTGTTTTTGGATATTGTGCAAGATGATTATTAAAAACCTCCCAAAATTTATTTATTTCTACATCTCTTGCCCATGCATTAACAGATCCGCTATCGTAATCATGTATATTATCCATATTGACAACCCAAATATCATTTCCTTCTACCAATTGATAGCCATATACTGTTTGTCTTGTATTAGAACACCCAACATAACCAACAGTAATGTTGCTATTTTGAACTTCAGATTTAGTAGCAATATTATTATTGGTAACACAACCACTAATTAAGATAAGAATTATAAATAATAAGATAAATACCCCTTTCATCACAAATAATTGATAAATAAGTATATTTAATTATTTCTATTTCCTTGTTTTATCTACTTATTTTTTCTGCATAAATATGATCTCTGTAGCCATCTTCTAAATTTATTATTTAGATCTTTATCTAAAGGAAGATTTTTCAGAACTAGAATTTTTGGATTTTTATCAAAATTTAAGAAATTTTTTAGTGAAGAATCTAAAGATGGATAAAGTTGCTTAAGTATATTTCCTGCTTTTTCACTCATTGCATTTTTATAAGAAGAAATGGGATAATAATATTTTTGATTATAAGGATTAAAATTTAAAGATTTTACCCAGTTTATGAATTTATTTTTCACTGACTCTGGAAATTTTAAATAAATAACATCAATACCCATGTGTTTATTAATAACTTATTTTATTTAAAATTTGCGAAATTGAGCTAAAATAATTATATATTATTTATTTGTAATATACCTCATTTTATTAATGCTTTATTGTAACAAAATCTTCTTCACGATAAACTGAAAACATAGCATCACCATTCTTAGTTCCATGAACTGGGCAAGGATCAGTGTCTCTTGCTTGCTTTAAAGTAATAATATTGTTAAGTGTAATACCATTAGTTTTATACTCATCAAGAACAGGATTAGTCATATGTGAAAATACTGAATCAAAAATTTGGTTTTTTATTCCAAAATGTTTTAATCCAATATCAAAATTATGGATATCTCTAGAAGCTATTCCCAATTGCTCTCCAGCCCTTACAGTCACTCCTTGTTTAATATTTGAAGCTGGAGTGACGTGAAAGAAAATAAATTTCCATCCTCTTGCAGCATTAGAAGTAGTAATAATTTGTTTGCCAGGTGGCGAATCTTTTATCTCAGAAATTTTTCCATCAAATGGTGCGAAAATTTGGATCTTATCAGTGCCTATTAAAAAAGGTAGAGGTTCAATGTAATGTTTCATTGATCGCAATGTTTCTTTCTCTTTCTCAATGTTTAAACCACTATAATCATGTCCAACACAGCTCCTAAATTTAGAAATTCTCTGAATCTGTGATAAATTAATGGGGTTAGCAACAATAAATTTGTTATCATCAGAAAAAGTTGACTTTTCTTCTATAGGGGTGCAACTTACAAGTAAAACAAGAAAAATAAATACAGACAATTTACAAATTATACTTACTATTTTAATTTTCATTATTCATCTCTCATATATTTTTGCATTATCTGTAAATCCAATTACTTGCGAAGAAGTTTTTCCAGGAAAAGTCTCAAACTTAATTTTTCTATCTTCTAACATTTGTACTACTACAGTTCCAGCTACATGTGTTCCTCCAGTTGCCTTGATTATTTTAGCTAACTTTACCTTATTCCATTCTTCTCCTTTCTCAGTAGTATAACCCCAACTGACCAATTCATAATTTATTATACCATCATCCTTACTGATCTTTGCAGGATCTGGAGTATTTCCTTTTATAGCAAATTGATTTGGTATTCCTCCATAGTCAGCCATTGAAACAATTATCAATGAAGGATCTAAGAAGTCATATGTAAAACTCAAATGAGATTGCCAATACTCTTTACCCCCCTTACCGGCATAACCATTAGATTCTTCCTCAAACCAGTTACCAACTAATTTTCCATCAATATCATAATCAATTTTTCCTGCACGAGGTTCAATAGTTCGCACACTTTTTGCTAACAGTTCACTTTTTATAGGCTCATTAAAATATTCATAAGTATTTGGAACATGGATTTTCCAAGGGTCTTGTTCCTGATAATGTTCAGGTATAACAAAACCTGAAAGAGTTACTTCATTATCAACTATATTATAATCAACATTTGTTTTATACCACCCAATTACTTCACCTGCTTTCACCTGAATATTTGTGCCAGCAAAATTTTCAGATGCTTGAGAAGCTAATTTATCAGATAAGATTTCTATGTGAATAAAGATACTTGAAATAGTACAAGTATGTTGTATAACAACCCGATAATCTTTTTTATCAGGAGCTCCAGGCATGTGCTGTATTTCAGTTATAACACCATATCCTGGAGAATATACTTCTATGTCTGCTTCTTGATTAGCAAAATTCTGAAAATAATGGTGATCAACAGGAGTAACATGGCCTCCAGACATTAAACCCAACGGTAGAAACAGTTCTGTTTTTTCTAAATTAACAGGGGCATTGTCAAACATTACCTTTGTTCCTTTACAAAGGGAAGAAGATGAAGTATTTGTTTTAAAAGGAAATACTATGCCGCACAAATTATTATCAGAATGTTCTTTACAATACTGCGTACATCTTCCTTTATTATTATGACAAAAACTTACACATTCTTCTTGACCAGAACAAAGTGTTCCAAGTTGCAGTTTTTCAGTATTTTGTGGTAGAACTTTCTGATCTTTACTAATAGAAGCAGTTGTATCATCAATTTGAATATTTTTTTCTGGAACACAACCACTAATTAAAATAAAAGAAAACACTATTAAAAATAATAACATCTTTTTTATCATGCATATCATCATACATATTACTATTTAACTTTTTCTTAATTTTTTAATAAAATATTATTTGGATTTACGCGAGTTTCGAACTTTATAAAAATTAGTTTTTCAGAACATAGATTTAAAATTTATATACCAAAACCTTTAGGCAATTTTCCTTTAAACTTTTTCATAAGTTTATTCATGTCTTCTTCTGCACCCATTCCCTTCATCATTTTCATTACTTTCTTGCTTTGTCTATACTGCTTTAATAATCCTCTGACTTCTTCAATAGAAACACCAGCACCGTTAGCAATACGTTGTGCTCTTGAAGGATCAATTATTTCAGGATCCTCTAATTCCTTTTTAGTGCATGATTGAAGCACATATTTCCATTTTTTTAATTTATCTTCCTGAACATCAAGCATATCTTTTGGAACGGCACTTCCCAAACCAGGAATTAATTCCACTAGTTTTGATAAAGAACCCATAGAAGACATTTTTTCCATTTGATCATATAAATCTAAGAAATTAAATTCACCCTTTAATAATTTCTTGCTCATATCTTTTGCTTCTTCTTCTGTTATTGCTTCCTTTGTTTTCTCTAATAAAGCTTCTAAATCTCCCATACCTAATATTCTGGAAACAAAACCTTTAGGATTAAAAGTCTCTAAATCATCAACCTTCTCACCAATACCAATAAATTTTATAGGTGCTCCTGATACAGCACAGGCACTCAAAGCACCACCCCCCTTGGCAGTGCCATCTAATTTAGTAACAACAACACCAGTAATATTACAAGCATCATGAAAAGCTTTAGCTTGGGATTGAGCAGCCTGTCCTATGTCAGCAGAAATTACTAATAATTTTTCATCAGGCTTAATTGTTTTGTTCAAGTCTTCAATTTCTTTGATTAGGTCTTTAGATAAGGCATCTCTTCCAGAAGTGTCAATAATTATTAAATCAAATTGACTTAATTCTTTTTCAAAATTCTTGTAAATCTTTAAAGGATTTTTCTCTTTCTTATCTATAAAAACAGCAATATTAATTGATTTACATATCTGTTCTAATTGGTCCATTGCAGCAGGTCTGTAAACGTCCAAGCCTAAAGCACAAACTTTGTAACCTCTTTTTGTATAATATTTAGCCAGTTTTCCAATAGTAGTGCTCTTACCAACACCATATAAACCCGTCATCATAATCTTAAATGGTTTTTTTGTAAGTTCAATTTTAGCTCCTTCTCCACCCATGAATTTAACTAATTCTTCATAAACTATTTTTATCAAATATTCTTTTTGTGTTACACCAGAAGGGGGTTTTTCTTTTAGAGATCTTTCTTTAATGTTTTTACTTAAATCAAAAACCAGCTTTACATTAACATCAGAACTAAGCAAAGCTCTTTGTATATCTTTTACTAGTTCATCTATTAATTTTTCATCAACAAACATAGCTTTTGCTATTTTAGAAAGGGTATTCTTCAATGAATCGCTTAGTTTGTCTAATACCATAAAATATTAATGATAGAATATTTTAAAAGCTTTTAGAATGTGTTTTTAATTAAAAATCTTATTTTAATATTTTATTATTTTTGCCACTAATAGATAAATATTTAAACAAGTGTTCATAATAATAAACATATGTTCAAAGAATTAAAAACATTAAAACCATTTTTCGAAGAACCCAATAAAGAGTTCAATGTCAGAGAAGTTTCTAGATTATTAAAAATTGCACCAGCAACAGCCAGTAAGGAGTTAAAATCTTTATCAAAAATAGGAATACTAAAAGACAGAAAAGAAAGAATGCTAAACCTATATAAATCTAATTTAGAAAATAGTTTATATAAAGATTTAAAAATATTTTATAGTATTCGCAAAATAAAAGAAAGTGGATTAGTTGATTCTTTAAATAATTTTTATCTAAGACCAACAATAATTTTATTTGGTTCATCAGCTTACGGCACAGATACAGAAACTAGCGATCTTGATATTGTAATACTTTCAGAAAAAACAAAAGATTTTTCAGAGACTAATAAATTTGAAAAAAAGCTTAATAAAAAAATACAATTTTTCATTCTCAAAGATATTAAAGATCTTAGAAATGATCATTTAATAAATAATGTAATAAATGGAATAATTATTCAAGGTAAAGTAAAATGGATCTAGATGATTGTTTTAAGAAGGGGTTTATTAAAAAAACCAATATAGACAAAGAATTAATAAAATCTCTTGTAGAAATGTCTCAAATAAAAGAAGATGCTGTAAAAACTGCAAAAATTAATGATGTAAATATACCTGCATATGTTTCTCTTGCATACGATTCTTTGAGAGAAAGGTTAGAAGCCCTTTGTATATTAAATGGTTATAAGGTTTTATCACATATTTGTATAGGTGAATTATTAAAAAATATACTTAATAATTTTGATTATGAAGAATTTGACAGGTTAAGATGGATTAGAAATAGCATTAATTATTATGGAAAAAAAGTTGAATTTGAACAAGGAAAAGAGATTATAGAAAAAATTTTTATTATAAATAATAATATATTAGAAAATTATTTAAAGTTATGAAATATTATTTACAATAGAATATTTTAAAAGCTTTTAGATCTTAAAATCTTTATGGGATTTTTTGATAGTATTAAGAAAAGAGAAGTTCTTTCATGGGCTTTCTTTGATTTTGCAAATTCCAGCTATGCATTATTAATCGCTAGTTTTGTATTTCCAATATTTTTCAGAGAAGTTATTTCTCCAAGCAATGGTGATTTTTGGTGGGGGCTTAATGTAAGCATAGCAATAATTCTTGGAGCAATATTATCCCCACTAACTGGAGCTATAGCAGATTATGATTCAAGAAAGAAAATTAAATTTATTTTATTTACATTATTGTCTATTATTGGTACAACTTTATTGTTCTTTACTGGTTCTAACATGCTTTTAATTGCTTCTCTTTTATTTATAATAACACATACATTTTATGAAATTGCAGTAACAATATATGACTCATTTTTAACACAAGTTTCCACTAAGAATAATGCAGGTAGAATTTCAGGTTTAGGATGGGGCTTAGGGTATATGGGAGGCATATCAGCTATGTTATTATTAAAACCACTTTATGATCTAGGTTATCAAAATAATTTATTTTTATATAAATTAACATTTCCCCTTACTGCATTGTTTTTCTTTGTATTTGCATTGCCTAGTATGATATTTTTAAAAGATATTAAAAAAAAGAAAAAAATTAAATTATTAAATTTAATAAAAATAGGGTTTTCAAGAATTAAAAATACAATACAAAATATAAAAAAACATAAGAATATTGCTTGGTTTTTGGTTAGTTTTTATTTTATGAATGATGCATTAGTGACAATATTTACTTTTCTTCCAATATATGCTAAGGCAACAATTCAATTAAATTTTACAGAAATTGCAGTTTTATTATTAATAGTGCAGTTAATAGGTTTTCCAAGTGCAGTATTATTTGGATATTTAAGTGATAAGAAAGGTGCTAAAAAAATATTATTATTTACTCTAATAATCTGGATAATTATAGTAATATTGATTGCATTATCAAGTTCAAAATTAATGTTTTATTTAATTTCAGCGTTAACAGGCTTAGTTATAGGTTCTAGCCAAAGTGTCGCTAGATCATGGTTAAGTAAGATAATACCCGCCAATAAAAAAGCAGAATTCTTTGGGTTTAATGGTTTTGCCAGTAAAGTTGCTGCGACTACAGGACCTTTGATATTTGGTATTATTTCAGTTTATTTCAATCAAAGAATAGCAATGATCCCAATAGCTTTATTTTTTATAATAGCATTTTTATTATTTTTTAAAGTTAAAGAATAATTTTAAGAATCAATAAACACATAAGATGTAGGATCTATAACTTTATTATCTTTTCTCACACCAATATGAACGTGTGGCTCATAACCTCTTGCATTTCCTGTATCCCCTGATTTTCCAAGAATAGTGCTTAAATATATTTCCTGTCCAGGTTTTAAATTTTTATTAATCCGACTTAAATGGCAGTATTTAACTCTTAAACCACTATCAGTTATATACTCAGCAATTATTCCATTTCTCCATAATTTCCTGTCTTTTCCCAAATAGATTAATCTTCCTTTTTGGATAGGATATAAATTAGTACCTTTTGGGCAGTCTAAATCTATTCCAGTATGTCTTGTAGCTGAATATCTTCCCCCACCTAAAGATCTTAATCTCCTAGCACCGTATTTATCTTCAGGATCTAAATTTCTTCTCAAATAAGAAATATCAACCCTTAATGGATTTTGTTTAGCAATACCAATTTTAGGTTTTTCTTTAGGAACTTCAAATTTCTTTTTTTTAGGTTTTCGTATTAATTCAGTTTTAACAAGTGAGCTTGGAACAATAATTTTTTGCTCATCATAAACAATATCACTTCTAGGATTAATGTTGAAGTTTAAGCACAATATTATGGCTTTCTTTTCATAAAAATCATAAGAATCATTCATGAAATCATGTATCAATTCCCATAAACTGTTTATTCCTTCATCACCCCATTTTTCTATTTCATATACAACAAACTGTTTTTTATACAATACATTTCCAAGAACTTTTTTAAGAGACATTCTTAATAATCTTTCAGGAACAAAAGAAATATTACTTAAAGGAACATTATCATTGAAATCTTGAATTTTTGGACCATTGTCTTGCGTTCCAGTATACAACTCAGCCAAAGAATAATAACTGTCCCCCTTTCTGACAGGAATTCTCAATGCAAGCTCTTTTTTATGTTTAACATATTCAAGTGTTTCAGATAAATAACCTTTCTTTGCAAAAGCTTCTAAATGAGAAAGTGCTGATAAACCTATAAGGCCTAAAAAACCTTTCAATAAAGTTCTTCTTTCAGGTATAAAATAATTATTATCCATAAATATTTTAATTAATTTCTAGTTATAAACTTTCTCATCTTTTAAAAAATTGTCTGTCTAAATCTAAAACATAATCTCTAGTATCAACTAAAATATAAGGTGAAGGATTGACATTTTTTCCGTTAAAAGTTATTTGTACATGCACATGGGGATCATCTTTTTCAACATTGCCTGTAGTTCCAACTTTTCCTAAAATTGTATTTTTATTTATTTCGCTTCCCAGAGACAATTTATTATTTACCCAAGAAAGATGCAAGTATGTAACTATCAGGCCGTCTTTTGTTTTATAAGTTACCCTTATACCATTTCCAGGCTTATCATTATCTTTGCCACCATATATAAATTTTCCATCTTGAATAGGATAAAGTGCAAAACCAACAGGCATAGGTATATCAATCCCTAAATGCCTGCTTATGATAAAAAACTTACCTTCTTCATCATCACCCCTTAATCTCCTAGCACCATACACATATCTTCTCTTTAAATTTTTTATAATTGAATCAGCAGATTTTATTTTCAAAGGGTTTTGAAAATTATCACTCAATTTAGGTACAATGTCAAATTCATAAGGACTTGGTTTTTCTTCAATATTAAAATCTACAAAAAACCTTGGTACAATAACTAGATCGCCCTCTTTTAATTCTTTATTTTTAGGATCTATATCATTAATTACCAACAAAACAGCAAGTTTATCATCAAGACCATAAGAATCATTCATGAAATCTTTTGCAATATCATCCAAATCATTAATACCATTTTCGCCTTGAGCCCCAAGTTTATATATTGTATATTTGTCTTCTTCTATTGTATTATTCAGCACTTTTCTTAAAAGTCTTTTAGGTAAAAATAAAAATTTTTTATTCAAATTTTTTTCATTAAATGCTTTTATTTCATTAGCATTATTTTTATTTTCAGTATAAAGCTCAGATATGTAAGTGTAGTTTTCTCTTTCCCATCTTCTTACCTTTACTTTTATAGCTGGTTCTTCATTAAAAATCTCAAATTTTGGTTTTGTTAAAGCAGAAGCCAGTCTTGAAAAACCAAGTAAAACAGCACTAACTCCAACCAAATTTATAAAATCTCTTCTCCTAAACATTTTACCTCTTTTATACAATTAAAAATATTATAAGTTATAAAACTTTCTCAAATTTAATGGGATCTATTCTTTTTAAGAAAGGAATTTTGTCTAATTCTTCATCAGCAGAGATAACTTCAAACACCGAATTTACCTCCATAGTAGCAACATGTATGTAATCCACACCAGACACTTTAAAATTGTAATTTGAAGAATGTTTTATTATTAAAAAGCTAAGATCATACCAAATTATAGGGAGTGAAAGGATAGCATTAATGTTATCTTGAATATTTAATTTATTTTTATTTTCTTTCCCCAAAATTTTATTTATCTTACACAAAACATTTATTACTTCTACTAATACAAGAATTGAACAACAGGCTTCTATTTTACAATATTGTATTTTTTCTAATATTTCTTTACATTTCTTTCCATACTTATAGTTATTTTCTATAGCATAAATAATTATATTTGTATCTAAATATATCATCTAAAATCCTCTCTGGATTCTTTGACAAGTTTAACAGCATCAAGATCAATTTTGATTTGTGAAGTTAAAAATTTTACAGGATCTTTTATTTTCTTTTTTACATCAACAATAACCATACCCCTTAAAGTATTCCACGCTACATTATCACCGGGTTTTATACCTAAAATAGTTCTAACTTCATTAGGTATTGTTGTCTGTCCTTTTGTAGTTATCTTAGTCTCTTTCATAAGTATTACGAGTAATACTTACTTATATATTTTTCTGATATTAACAAAGTTTATAATTAAGTTTAACAAAATAGATTATATGAAGAAAGAGGAACACAATAATAAAGTTAATTTTAGAGAGTTTATTTTAGGTGGACAAGATGGTGTAGTTAATGTTCTTGGTTTGGTTTTAGGTGTAGCAAGTGCAACAAACAACACAAATATAGTTATTATTTCAGGCATCGTAGCAACTGTTGCTGAAAGTATTAGTATGGCTGCTGTGGCATACACCTCTTCAAAAGCTGCTAAAGACTACTATGAAAGCATAGTTCAAGAGGAAAAAACCCATGTTAGTTACAAACCAAAATTAGAAAAAGACACAATAAAGGAAATATATTATAAAAAAGGTTTTAGGGGAAAAGTATTAAACCAAATTGTTAAACACATTATATCAAACAAAGAATTGTGGGTAGAAACCTTATTATCAGAAAAGCATAAAGTATCTAAAGAGGAATTTAAGAACCCATTGAAAAGTGCATGGATTGTAGGAATTTCAACAGTAATAGGAAGTTCTATTCCATTAGCTCCTTTTTTTATTTTTAATGTAAAAACAGGAATAATTACTTCTTTAATTTTTGCAGCATTGATACTATATATTGTTGGTGCATTAAAAGCAAAATTAAGCATTGGAAGTTGGAAAAGAAGTGGTTTAGAATTAATGATTATAGGTATAGTTGCAGCATTATTAGGATATGGTGTTGGATTATTGTTAAAAGGTTATGGTGTTGCTTAATTTTTTAATATATTTTATAATTTTGTATATTTTTCAAGTTCAATAATAAGTATTTTTATTTTTTCTATTGCTTCCTTTGCTTTTTCATAGTTCATTCTTTTTTCATAATAAGTTATACTGTTTCTTTTCTGCCTTAGAGAAATTTAGAAGAATTAAGTTTTTCAGTGCTTTTTTCCTGTGGAACTCAAAAATTTTGAAGTTTTAAGCCTTAAAATTTTTCAAAAATCGAGTTTTGCAAAGTTCTCTAAAAATAGAAATTTAGAAGAATTAAAAATTGGAAAAGTTATTGCAGATCTTAGAGATTGTGCTCAGAGATACGAAAAATTATAATTATATTAAAGTCCTAAATTTTTAATTATTTCTTCTTTGTCAAACTCTTTTAAGTCATCCAAATTCTGGCCAGTACCTATATATATTATCGGTTTCTTTGTTACAAAAGCAGTAGATACCATTGCCCCGCCTTTTTCATCGACATCTGCTTTGGATAAAATTATACCATCAATATCAATAGCAGAATTAAATTCTTTTGCTTGTTCAATACAATCATTTCCAGTTATACTCTCACCAACAAATATTTTCATATCTGGCTTAGCTACACGTATAATTTTTTGCATTTCCCTAACAAGATCTTTATTAGAATGTAGTCTTCCAGCAGTATCAATTAAAACAACATCAATTCCATGAGCTTCAGCATATTTTATAGTATCAAATGTGACAGCAGCAGGATCACTACCATAATCATGAGCTATAACCTTTAAATTTAGTTTACTTCCCCATTCTTTTAATTGTTGTATTGCAGCAGCCCTAAAAGTATCAGCAGCAGCCAAAACTACAGATTTTTTATTTTTCTGCAATAAATGAGCAATTTTTGCAATGCTTGTTGTCTTGCCACTGCCGTTGATTCCAACAAAACAAATTATATATGGTTTTTTAGTTTTTACTTTCTCAAGTAGATTAATTTTCTCAACGTTAAATAAATCTTCAATGCTTGATTTCAAAGAATTCTTTATCTCATCTTCAACATTTCCTCTTTTAATTGGTTTTTCAATAATATTATTTTTCATATCTTCCTTTATTTTCTCCACAACTTCAAAAGCAACATTATTTTCTAGCAAAGCCAGCTCTAATTCATAAAATAATTCTCCAAATTTCTCTTCAGAAATTTTAGTTGTAGTTATTTTTTCTTTTATTAACCCGAAAATCCCTTTCTTCTCTTCTATAAACTCTTCTTTAGGTGCTTCTTCTATAATTTCTTTCTTCTCTTCTATTGGTTTGATTTCCTCTTCTTTTCTTACAAATTTCTCCTTTAGTTTAGAAAAAAACCCTTTTTTCTCTTCTTTTAACTCAACTTTATTACTTATAAAATAATTCCAGCCTGGCTGCCATGCCTTTTTTAATCTCCAGTCTTCTTCAATTGCTTCTTCCCAAGATTTATTATTTAATAATACTTCAATAGCTAGTTGTGGTGCTTTATGAGCTATAATAGCTGCATGTTTTCCATAGTAGTTCTCAAATAAATAATTCAAAAATTCTGCAATTCTTTTTTCTACATCTTTTAAGCTTTCACCATAAGGAAAATTTCTATTAATATGATCAACATAAAATATATTTTCTTCACCAGATTGGTTTAGATCACCATAGTCGCATTCTCTAAGCCTTTTATCTTGAATAATTTTAAAATTTTTAAATGTTAAATTTGCTGAATCAACAGCTCTTTTTAAATCAGAACTAAAAATAATATCAAAGTCATTTAAATTGATTTTTTCCCTAAGTTCTATTGCCTGTTTCTTTCCTAATTCTGATAATTCTCCTTGTGCCTGTCCTGTTGAAATTTCTTTTTCATTATCTGTTGTAGTTCCATGAACAAAATAAGTAATCTTTAATCCATTTATTTTTTCAGGCTCTTCAATAATTTCTTTTTCAGGAGTAAGCTCTTCAGACTTGTGTTCATCTTCAAGTGATTTACTTTTGATTTTTTCCCTCTTTTTAATCTTCTCAACTTTTTTCTTCTCTTGTTTTGGATTTTCCTCTTTAACTTTCTTAGTTTCTATTTCTTCTTTAGGTGCTTCTTCCTCTACTTTTCTAGATATTTTAGAAATTGCACTTTTTATTTTATCTTTTAAAAAGCCGAACATAGAATTAATATTTAATAAATGTTTAAAAGTCTTTTTATTGTAAATAAGTACTTAATTTCTTAACTAGCATTGTAGCATAAGAACCCTTAGGTAAAAAGAAACTTAATTCAAGTTTTAATTTATCCTTATTTAATTCTTCTTTTGCCCATTTATATTTTATATTTTCAACATTAACAAAAGCATCCCTATTAACACCCTGAGTAATAAGTTCAGGAATCTCTCTTACTATAAAATCCCCTCTTTTTATTCCTTCCTCATTCATTATTTTATCTAAAACATCGTTTTTATCAGTGTCAAAGTTTGCAATAGGTATTTTAAAATTTTTTATTTTAGAAGTTGTAAATAAAAATTCTCCAATGCTTGATTTAAATTTATTGTGTTTTTTCTCTTTTAAAATTTCATTTAATGTTTTATTCCATAAATAAGATTGGTAACTGGAAATATAAAATCTCAAAAGCCTTCTCTGCTGTTTTTTTATCTCACCAACATAATTATTATTTTCAACTTTTAAATTCAATAATTCACAAACTTCTTTAAAATTTCTTTTCAACAAAGACTTCCCAACAAAATGTGTATTTTGTTTGTTTCCAAATCTTTGCTCGTCAAAATAATTCTCCAAATGCAGATTTTTAGGAAGATTGGTTTTATTATTTAACTCTCTAACAACAATTTTAAAATTGTTCCCAATTAAATCACCAAGGTTAATTCTGTTTTTAGAGTATCCAACAAATTCTAATTTAACTTCATTAATGTTAATTTTTTCTATTTTAGATTTTGGGATTTTATAAATAGAAATATATTGTGTAGTGACTGCATTTCTGTCTTTATTTCCTGCAAAACCTACAAATTTGGGATTTGTTCTTAAAGATTTAGCTATTGCTTGAATTATTTTAAATGATTCCCAGCCTTTTTTAGTTAGTTTCCATATAGAATAATCTAATTTTTCTTTTTTTAATTTTAATTCAATTTTCTCTTCAACTATAAAATCCTCTGGAATTTGTTTTGTTTTCATATATATAAAAATAATAAGAAATTCATTTAAACCTTATCATTTGAAGTTATTTATGGTATCATGTCATGCTAGCTGGAGAGTGGTAGGTGGTTATGTTTGGAATAGAATGAACATTCTTAAAGAAGTTGGAATTTTAACTTTAATAGAAGATAACGAAAAGGCAGTAAGTTGGATAAATAGTCTTGTAGACCAAGGTTGGGCTGTTGTGGAAAAACCAATACAATCTGATGGGTTTCAACTAACAAATATTAAAAGAATTTACATTAATAGTGAATTAAGGGATTACAATAGAGATATAACATTGCTTCATGAAATAGTAAGCACATTTTATGGTGATAAAATAAAAGATGAAATAGTAGTAGAGTGGATTGCTAGAAGAATTCGTGCAGATCCAAAAATATTAAGGCAAGCAATAAGAGGATTCGGACTAGAAGAAAGAGTACATGATAAAGCAAGTTACCAGGCTTTTAATCCTTATACATGTGATTTAGATAGGCAGCTAGAGTTTGATTTTGCAAGAGGTTATTTTGATAGGTTTAAAATTAATATAATGGCAGGAAAACATTACTCATAGCTAAATTTAAATATTAAACAATTTTAGTTTTTCTTATGGTGAATGTATTTGTAATTCTAGATGGTGTTGGTGATAGGCCATGTAAAGCATTAGATGGTGCAACACCTTTAGAAGCTGCAAAAACTAAAAATTTAGATTATTTTGCTTCAATGAGCAACGGGGGTTATGTTTATACAGTTAGTGAACAAATTGCTCCAGAAAGTGATGAAGCAATAATAGCCTTATTAGGTTATGATCCGAATAAATATTATTATGGTCGTGGCCCATTAGAAGCATATGGTTCTAATATGGAATTTAAAGAAGGCTATTTAGCATTAAGAACTAATTTCTCTACTATTGAAAATGGAAAATTAATTGATAGAAGGGTAGGAAGAAGTTTAACAACAAAGGAAGCGTTAGAACTTGCTAAAGCAATAAATGAAAACGTAAATCTTGAAGTGCCATTTGAATTTAAAGCTACGGTTGGACATCGTGGTGTTTTAATATTTAAAGGAGATTTTTCTGATAATATAACAAACGTTGATCCTGCTTATAAAAAAATAGGTAAGTTTGGTGTTGCAATGACCGGAAATTTAGAAAAATTACAAGAATGCAGACCATTAGATCCAAATAAAAAAACAAAAATAACTGCTAATTTAGTCAATGAATTTGTCAGGGAAAGTCATGAAGTACTTAAAAATCATAAGATAAATGAAAAAAGAAAAAAAAGATATTTATTGTCTGCAAACATCATTGTTCCTAGAGATGCAGGTACATTTTTGCCAGATCTTCCTAAAAAATCTGATTGGGCAGCAATAGTTTCTATGCCTTTAGAAGTAGGTATAACAAAATTAGCAGGAATGAATATAATTAAATTTGAATATCCAGAAATGAAATCAACAGATGTTTATGACGCTTTATTCAAGGGTTTAAAGAAAACAATAGAAGAAAGCATTAAAGCAATAAAAGAAAGAAAATACGATAAATATTTTATACACTTTAAAGAAACAGATATTCCAGGACATGATAATAAACCTAAAGAAAAGAAAAAAATGATAGAGTTAATAGATAAAAAATTCTTCAAATTCTTAAGAAAGAAAGTTGATGATCTAGACCTGGTTGTAACTGGTGATCATTCCAGTCCTTGTGAGTTAAAAGCTCATTCTGCAGATCCAGTTCCTTTGATACATTATAATAAAAAAATAGAGAAAAATGATGATGTTCAAAGGTTTACAGAGCACGAATGCTTGGAAAATAGCTATTATGGAAAAATGTTAGGTAAGAATGTATTAAAAACTGTTGGGTTTATTTAAGAGCAAATCTGCGAACTTCTTTCTCTAATTTTCCAAGTGAATGTGCAATTGTTAACTTAACGTCTGCATGTTATACTCCATCATCATAATTTTTTATATTATCGTAAACCTTAAGTAAAAATTTATAAGCATAATAAGCATCACGGCCTTGCATTCTCCCTAAAGCTTCAGCTGCTTCATGCTTGGCGACAATACTATTATCAAATTTAATTACAGTCATTAAATAAGGTTCTAAGCCTGTATTTCCTAATTCGCCTATGACAAAAGAAGCTTCATGTCTTACTATAGGATCTGGATGATAAAGCAATAAATCCCTTAAATCAAACCATTTAGAAGGATCACGAAATTTGTTTGCATTTACTTTGTCTACTGTATATTTAGATATTCTCCTAAAATTTTCTTCATAGATATCACCAAATACAGTATGTTCTACTTTCATAAATTAAATATATTTGATTATTATATAAAATTATTTAGAATATCCGCCTTTCTGTAGATTCCATAGTTTTTTGTAAAGTCCAGGTTTATTTATCAGCTGTTGATGGGTGTCTACCTCAACAACCCTTCCATTGTCCACAACAACAATAAAATCTGCTTTCATAACAGTAGATAATCTATGTGCAATTATAATTGAAGTTCTTTCTTTCATTAAATCTTCCAAGTCTTTTTGAATTTCATGCTCTGTTTCAGAATCTAATGAAGATGTGGCCTCATCCAAAACTAAAACTTTTTTATCAGCTAAAATTGCCCTTGCAATAGATACTCTTTGTTTTTCTCCGCCTGACAATTTTATTCCCCTCTCACCGACAATTGTTTTCTCTTTATTTGGAAATTTATTTATTATTTTATCAAGCTGCGCAAATTTAATTGCTTCAAATACTTCTGTTTTTGTAGCACTAGGTCTTGAAAACAAAATATTATTATAAATTGTATCATCAAATAAAACACATTCTTGCGGAACAATGCTTAATTCAGATCTTAATGACTCTTGCATAAATTTATTAATGTTTTTTCCATCAATTAGTATTTCACCACTATCAACATCATATAACCTATAAAGTAATTTTATTATTGTTGATTTTCCTGCTCCAGAAGGCCCAACCAAAGCTATTTTCTTTTTCTCAGGAATTACCAAATTAAAGTTTTTCAAAATGTTTCTGTTTTTGTAGCTAAAGTTTACATTTTTAAATTCTATTTTTCCATGTTTAATCTTTAATTCTTCTGCATTTGAAAGATCTTTAATATCATTTTCAATTTTAGCATAAGCATACAATGAATGAAAATCAGACATTGCCCTGTAAAAATTCCTTATACCATAAACAAAACCCCATAAAGGAGCCATTAGATTTAAGTAAACTGTATAGATAAACACTAAAGTACCAAGTTCTATTTCATTATTCAAGAATTTAACCATTGGGAAATAAATCAATAGAATAGTTCCTATGGAAATAATAAATGCCTGTCCAGATTCAAGCCATCTGGTATATTGCCAGAATCTGAGAATGCTTTCTTTTGTAATATTCCCGATTTTTGCAAATCTTCTCTTAATGAAATTTTCCTTTCCAAAATATTTAATAGATTCTATGTTTGTAAATGTATCGCTTATGTTGGCCTTTTCAAAATCTTCTGCATCATTAAATTTTATACTAGCCTCTTGCTGAAAATAATTAATAAAGACACTATAAAGTATAAATGCTAAAATTACAAAAACAACAATCAAAGCACTTACAAAATCAAAATAAATAATAGAGCCAAAACTTACAACTAACTGAAAGAACAAAGGTGAAAAATTAAATACAATTAAATCTGTTAAGCTCTCAATTGAATGGCTGCCCCTAATCAGCCTGGAGATTAAAGACCCAGTCTTATGTGAAGTATAAAAATTATGAGATAAATGCAAAATATGATTGAAAAATTTAATCTTTAGATCTAAAATTAAATTGCCCTCAAGTTTATTTATGAAATGCAGATTTAACCATTTGCCCAAGACCCTAATTAATGAAACTATAATAAACATTATTGCAACAAATGTTAGAATTTTGATGAATGGTTCTAATTGTAATGTTCTATTTGATAAATCTGTAGCCCTGTCTATAAGTAATTTAAATAAGAATTTTTCAGCAACAGAAGTAGCTTCAACTATTAAAATTAGCAATAAAACTATAAAAAAATATGCTTTGTATTTTTTTGCAAAATTAAAATACAGCTTAAGATTATATAAATAATCTATTTTATCAGATTTTTTGTGGTTTGCCATATTAGGAATATATTTATATAGTTAAATAACCATAATTCTATACGGATGCCTCAACACGATATAATGTACAGTCAGTATTTGCCTAAAAAGCCATACAAACGTCTATCTTCTGATGAAATTATTGATTATGAAGATGATAAAATTGAAAATTAATGCTTTATTTAAGTGTTTCTAATTCTAATATATTTTTGACAATATAAACATTTAAATTTATAAAATTAATTACTTATTTTATGCCAGATGATAGTATAATAACATATGAAAAATTGTATGAAGTTTTAAGATTGGAAAAATACAAAAAAGAGCTACAAAAATTAGATTTAGACTTCTATAAAAAAGTTATAAATTATCTTGAAGAAAAAAAGTCAATACTTAAATCCCAGGAAAGCAAAGATAGTGTTTTTGCGTCTCAAAGTATATCTAAAACAAAAAGACAGCTTGAGAATACAAAAATGATTCTTAAAGAGCTGTATGAAAGAAGAGAAGGAAAAATCATACAAATGGCATTGTTTAGTTCAAGAACAAGTGAAAAATCAGAGGAAACAGACGCCCTAATAGACGAAGAGCTAAGTTTCTATAAATCCTTAGTTAATATATTTGGTAAATATAAATTAGGAATATTGGAAAATATACTTAACAATAAAATGCCTTTAATAGATAAAAAGGAAGAAAAAAAGAGCAAGACTTTAAAGTTTCTGCATCCAATTCCTCAATTTATAGGGGATGACATGCAGGTATATGGTCCTTTTGAACAAGAAGATATAGCAGTCATACCTAATAGGGTTTCTGAGATCTTAATAAAGAATAATAAAGCCGAAGAACTTTAAAATATTCATAATGTAAAAATGTTGTTTTGATATCATTTCTAGGATATCTTTGATTTGTATAATAATTATCAATGCCTTTCTCAACTAATTTATTATGCATCCTGCCAATGGATTTAGTATGCAAACCTATTATAGTTAATATTTCTTTTCTTGTAAGTCCTTTATAATTTCTTAGAAATCATTTTTTCTTCTTGGAGAACTTATTTACCATAAAACGGCAATTAAACTTCCAAGATAAATGGTAACCTAATTACAAGATACTACAATAAATTTAGTCTTAAAAACCTTTATAAACCTATTATAATTTCGCAACCCTATGAAATTACCTAAAATTACAAAACGTTATTGTCCAAAATGCAAAAAAGCCACAGAGCATAAAATAGAGTTGTATAAAAGTGGAAGCAAAAGAAGTTCACTAACACATGGTTCAATAGAGAGAGCTAAAAGAAGAGGACAAGGAAGGGGTGTTGGAAATAAGGGAAAGTGGGGTAGCAAGCCCCCAATAACACAGTGGAAAAGAACAGGAGCAAAATCAAGCAAAAAATCAACGATTAAATATACTTGTAAGGTATGCAATAAATCAACACAACAAAATCAAGGATTTAGGGCTAAGAAACTGGAGTTCAAATGAAATTAAGAAAAGAATCAAAAACAAACTTCGTAAGAATAAGGTGTAATAAATGCAAGAACGAGCAAAATTTATATAGTACGATATCGACAAAAGTTTATTGCCTGGTTTGCAACGAATTGCTTGCAGAGCCCACAGGCGGGAAAAGCAGAATACATGCAAAAGCACTAGAAAACTTAAATTAATTTTTATATTCTTTTAACAATGATTTAGCTTTACTTAATAAATTAATTAACTTTTTTTTACTTAATTCTGGATCCAAGTAAAAAAAAGGTCCAATATTTGTTTATCAAGGTAATTTTCAGGTGAGTTATCTTCAGGAGTCAAAACTTTCTCAAATTCAAACTGAAACAATCTTAGGTTTTCTATGTCTTTTTTAATTGGTTTCTTTAATATTTTTCCTAATTCTTGAATAAAATATTCTAAAACCTTAATATAAAAATCATTATCAAAATTAAGATTCTTCAAATATTCTAAAACTTCTTCTTTTTTTATCATAATCACACAATAAGAACGACAAATATATAAATATTCCACTTGTTCTAATTGTATGTTGTATAAAAAACAAGGAAGGCCAGAGGTAGGAGATGTAGTTATTTGTACAGTTAAGAGAATATTATATCACTCCATTTTTGTTAGTATAGATGAATATAATAATTTAGAGGGAATGGTTCATATTTCTGAAATTGCACCTGGAAGAATTAGAAATTTAAGAGATTATGTAATTGAAGGAAAGAGAATTGTTTGTAAGGTTCTTAATATCAATTTACAAGGCAATATAGACTTATCATTAAGAAGGGTTCCTTTGACTTTAGGCATTAGCAAAATAAATGATTACAAACAAGAAGAAAAAGCAGAGAAATTATTAGAGCAAGTTGGAAAAGAAGTTAAATTAGACCTAAAAAAAATATATGATGAAATTGGTTACAAGGCAATAGAGAAATATGGTGGTTTATATCCCTTCTTGCAAGCAATAGTTGATAAGGGAAAAAATATAATAGATGAATTAAAACCAAACACAAAACTTGGAGATTTAATTTTTAAAACTGTAAAAGATAAGATAAAGCCTATAGAAGTAAGTGTAAGTGGAATAATTAATCTAAGAAGTTTTAATGGAAATGGAATTGAGGATGTAAAAAACATATTGTTAAAATCAAAAGAATTTAATGTTAAAGTAAGTTATCTTGGAGCTCCAAAATATAAACTTGAGATTATCTCAAAAGATTATAAAACAGCTGAGAATTCATTAAAAGGTTTTATAGATTCAGTAACAAGCATGGCTAAAAATCTTAATTGTGAATTTAATTTTGTAAAGAATGACTGAAGAAATACTTCAATGTGAAATTTGTAAAAAATACACTTTAGAGAAATTCTGCGAGTGTAGCGGTAAATGTTTGTCTCCTAAACCAGCAAAATTTAGTCCTGAAGATAAATATGGTTATTATCGTCTTTCTTACAAGAAAAAAAGCCAAAATTTATAAATTCAATAAGAATATATTTAGTATGGACAAAAAATGGATAATTAAAAGATTAAAAAATATTAAATTTAATAAACCAATAATGATAGAAGGATTGCCTGGTATGGGCAATGTTGCAAAAATAACAGTAGATTTTATTATAGAAAGCCTAAAAGCATCTAAAGTTTATGAAATATCCTCTTATGATTTTCCAAATTGTGTTTTCATTAATGATCGTGGAATTGTTGAGCTTCCAAAAGTTGAAATATACTATAAAAAAATCAAAGGCAGAGATTTATTCTTTGTATCAGGTGATATGCAGCCTGTAAATGAAGAAGGTTGTTATGAGTTTTGTGATAAACTATTAGATTTTTTCCAGCAATTTCAAGGTACAGAAATAATAACCTTGGGTGGCATAGGTTTGGAGGAAATGCCTAAAGCCCCAAAAGTTTATTGTACAGGTACAGATAAAAAAACAATATCTAGATTTACTTCTGATGGAATTAAAAGTGCAGAAGGTGTTGTAGGTCCAATAATTGGTGTCAGCGGCTTGCTGATGGGTCTTGCTAAAATGAGAGAAATGAAAGGTACAGTTCTACTAGTAGAGACCCTAGGAATACCAACTTATTTAGGGGTTAAAGAAGCACGTGAATTACTCAAAGTATTAAACAAACATCTTAAACTTGGATTGAATATGAAGGAGTTAAATAAAGAAGTAAAAATAATAGAGTCTGAAGTAAATGAGAAATTAAGCAAATTTATTGCACATGAAGAAAAAAGAGTTAAATTTAAGAAAGAAATTACAAATTACATAGGTTGAATTATTTTATAAAAGAGGAATTAATGTCATATCCAAATTTTCAAGGAAAGCATTTAGAACAAGCACTTTTTAACCCAGAGGATTTTGTTAATTGGAGAAATTACCTAAAGAAAAATTATAAAAATGCTCCGAAGAAGTATATTATAATTTATTATCCGAAAATCCTAAATAACTTTAAGAGAAAATACAAAACAAAGAAAATAAAGCTTTATAGACTTATTACTATTTATCAATATAAAGCCGTTGGAGTAATTTGCATGACTGGAATTGGTTCTGCACATGCTACAGTAGTATTTGAAGAATTAATAGCATTAGGCGGTAAGGAATTTTTTAATATTGGTTCTGCTGGAGGTCTAAAAGATTTTGGTGTTTTTCTATGTGATAAAGCAATTAGGGATGAAGGAACAAGTTATCATTATATTGCCCATGAAAAATTTGCTTATCCTGATAAAGAGTTAACAGAAAGATTTGAAAAAATTTTGCTTAAAAATAACATTTTATTTCAAAAAGCAGCATCATGGACTATAGACGCACCCTATAGAGAAACAAAGGCAGAGATTCAAAGATATAAAAAAGAAGGCATATCAACTGTTGAGATGGAAGCATCAGCTCTATTTACAGTTGCAAAAATCAGAAAAGTAAAAATTGCTTCTGCTTTTGTTGTTTCTGATCTTCTAGATAATGATAAATGGAATCCACAATTTGATGCAAAGCATGTAAATAAAAAAATCAATAAATTGTTTGATCTAGCATTAGAATGTTTATTAAAAAATTAAAAATCACTCAAACTTTTTTGTTTCTTCACATAAATTTGTTTTTTATGTTCTTGGCTGGAATTTAATATGATAGCACCGTAAATACCATCATAGCCTGGGTTTATTTTTAATTTGTTTTCTCTATTGAAAATTATAACATTAGCTAACTTTTCATCAACAACTTTTTTCAAATCTTCTAAAGAAACATTTAATAAAATATTATACTCATTTTCAAAATTCTTAATCAATAAATTATAAATTTCCCAAACTTTCTTAGAAGATAATAATTTTATGTTATAAACAGAAGCAATTAATTCAGTTAACGGAATGACTTCATAAAATTTGGGAACATTTACAGGTTCTTTTCTGTCTGCTAATTGTTCAATTCTATAAGCTACTCCAATAGTTAATGGTTTTTTGCAAACAGGGCAAATTCCTTTTAATTTCTTAGTTTCTTCAGGTTCTAAAACTACTCCGCAAGCCCTATGACCGTCAACATGATATTTTCCATAAGAAGGATTTGCTTCTATAGTACCAGCAAGACCGTCTCCAGTTCTAATTGATTTTAATATTGATTCATAGCTTAAATTTTTTATATCAAAGATTGTAGATTCTCTTCCCAACCTCCATGGATGAGAAGAATGAGGATCAGAAAAAGAAACTAAATTATACTTGTCAAGTTTGGATATTCTACGATTCATTTTAGGATCCGAAGATATCCCTGTTTCCAATGCATGTATGTATTTTGCTCTATCTTCAAAACATTCTTCTACAGAATCATATCCAGATTTTGAACCAAAAATACTCATCCATGCGGTCCAAACATGAGCAGGTATAACTTCTATCCCAGGACTAATTGATCTTAACATATCTATAAATTCTATACTGCTCATTCCAAAAATAGGTCTTCCATCATAGTCTATTCTTCCTCTTTTTAGCAAAGCATCAGTAAATTGTACAACAATTTCTTTATTTGGAAATAAAACAACATGATGAATTCTTCTTCCTTTTCCATTGTGAGTATAAGCTAAAGAAATTTCTGTCTGCCATATAAATGGAAATTTATTTTTAGTCCATAATATCCCATTTTCATCTTCTGTTAATTTAGAAGTTATCTCTTTAAACCATAATGGATGCTGCGCATCTCCTGTGCCCAAAACATCCAATCCTTTAATCCTTGCATTTTTTTCTAAGTCTTCAATAGTTGTAGTTTTACTACATGCTTGAGCATACCTTCCATGTATATGAAAATCACCTATTATTTGCATGATTTATTAGAAGTTTATCAATTTTTAATACTTACGAAAAATTGAGCTGTATAATAATATTAAATTTTCACAAAGAATATAATATTGTACAAAAATCCATTGCTTTAAATCTATTTAATACTACGATAAATACCGTAATCATTTACTGCTGCATACAAAATACCTTTACTTAAAGTTAGCCCCATAATTTTTGCATTTGGAATAGATGTGACCTGTTGCCAACTTAAACCATCATCAAGGCTTGCATACACTCCATTTTCAGTTGTACCAACAAATATAGTGCCTATAGTATCAATGACAATACTTTCAACTTCAAATTTAAGAGAAGTTGTATTCCATCTTTCTCCATCATTAGAGACAAATACTCCTTTTTTAGTTCCTGCAAAGACTTTATTATGAGGACTTACTTTTACAGTATCTACATCCAATGAGGTTAATCCTTTATTAACAATATGCCAGGACTTTCCTTGATCAATACTTTTATAGATTCCGAGCGCCTCTTCAGTGTCAGGAAGACCAATCTCCTCGTGAGTCGTTGTTATATAAACAACATTTGGGTTATTAACATCAAATGCAACATCATGAATACTTGTGTGAGTTCCTGCAGGAAATCCTGTTTCAGAAAGTTCCCAAGTTATTCCACCATCTACACTTCGAACAATATGTGCTCCAGGAAGCTCTGATGAATCTGGACCCATTGCAGGATCAAAATATTCAGGAGAAGTTCCTGCAATTATAACATTAGAATTATAAGGATTGACTGCAATACCATGATAGTGTCTTCTAACACCTGTGATAGACCAAGTTTTTCCATTGTCAGTACTTTTCGTAATACCGAAGCGTCCAGTGAGAAAAACATTTGAATCTGAGTCAACAACCATTTTCATAGTATAATGTCCTATATCAAAAGATCCTTCTTCTGGTCCACCATTAATAAATTCAAAAGATTTGCCACCATCAAGCGAACGATAAATTCCACGAGAGCATTCTGTTCCTACATAAATATTATTGGGGTCATTTGGATCAACAGCAATAGTATCCACATCACGGTCATAGAATTTGCCTTCGATTTTTCTCCAGTTATTTCCTCCGTCTGTAGTTTTATAAATTCCTTCTCCAAGTGTTGAGGTAGGAAATGATTCTCCGTGATATGACCACTGCCAGATATTAGTTCCTGTGATAACCATATCAGGATTTGTAGGGTTTATTGCCAGAGCACCAATATCTAGATTTTGTATGCCTTGACTAAATTTAATCCAGGTCGTTCCACCATCTACACTTTTATAGACTGCATCATCTGCTGTTCCAGCATATACAATCATAGGGTTAGAAGGAGCAATTTCCACAGTACGTACATTTCGATTCATAACAGTCTCAAATTGCCCTGTTGTTTTTCGTAGTATACCTACTGGTGTCGCTAAAAATATTATATCATTCACTTTGGCGATCTTTATAATTTCTATATCTTTATATTCATTAATCCAGGTATTTCCTAGATCACGAGATACAAACAAGCCACGCTCTCTTGTTCCTACATAAATATTGTCTTTATCAACAAGAATTGGACCAATAGTGCCTCCAACATTGGAAATTTTATTCCATGTTTCTCCTGAATCTGTGCTTTTCCAAAACATTCCATCTTCTGTTCCTAAATATATATTGCTTGGTTGCAAAGGATCAATTGCAAGGCCAAACAAAGCAGTTTTTGAAATCTCAGAACGTGTGAACTGTCCATTTAATCCTTTACTAAAATAGCCGTGGACGTCAGTAGCATAAACTATCTCTGGGTTTTTAGGATCTACCCGTACAGTATTCATATGCGTACCAGCTTGATCATCATAATATATACGTAACCATGTTTCTCCTGAATCTGTGCTTTTCCAAATGCCCATCGCATTGACATTAGAGGCAAGATAGAGGATGTTTGGGCTTGATGGCGAGAACTCAATATCACTAATATGCCCGCCCGGTAGTTCTGCTAGCTTCTCCATTTTTGGAACAGTAGTAAAACCTTTTGGAGGTTCTGTTGTAGATAAATCTTTAATGGAAGATTGGGCTGCTTTCTGAACCTGCTGAGAAGGATGAAGATTTTCGACAGGCTGTTCTGCATTCTTAGGAGTACAACTTATTAGCAGAATAATACATAAAATAATCAACCACTTTTTCATTAAAAGTAATAAATCTTATAAATAATATAAAGTTTACTATTTGATAAACTGTTAAGTTAGTGTATCTCATTAAAAGTAAAAGTTTTTATCTAAAATTATTTATAAAAATATAAAAATTTTTAAACAGGATTTGAATTCTTAATAGTTACAGTTGTTGAAACGCTGTCCTTGTACACATACTGAAAACTAACTCTAAGTGGTGTTTCAAATGAACTCTCCTGTAGACTTGAAGTATCTATTGTACAAGACAATTGCATAGAATTTTGTATTACATTAACATATCCTTCATTTCCTCTTAACCCACTACAGCTTACTAAACTAGCACTATTTTTAAATTCAGTTAGTTCAACCTTTACATATACTTTATTTCTGTCTTTATCACTATCTACGCATTTTCCTTGAGATAAATAATCTTTGTCATACATAATGCCTTTTCCAGGATTCTTTGCCTCTATGTAAACATTAACTTTGCTTTCGCCTGCTGGCCTTTCACTAAAAGTTGTTACTTGAAAAGGAGCAGCAGAGCTTTCTGATAATTTGACTTCATCTATTTTACAGGCAGTAGCACTTACAGCTCCAGTAATTTTTTTCCTTAAGCATAAATTCTTAATTCTTGATATTGTTTCATATTTATAACACACATTTGCTCCTATTGTCGTTGTTCTGTCTGCATCTTCATCTGATAAATAATTTGCATCATAAACTATTGGAATCTGTGCAGGAGTTGTAACTTTTCCAGCTTCTCTTCTTATAGCTGATAATGGTATTGTATTACGCTGTGTTGGGTTTTTAATTTGAAAAGCCTGAAGGTTTATACCATCTAAGGTAACCATAACATCATTTTCAGGTATTGAATGCTCTCCTTTATTTTGTACATTAACAAGTATTCTAAATGATTCAACTCCAGCATCAAGAACTTTATTTCCGCCTGAAGCAGAATCAATATTCATAGTAGAAACTAATCCTTCTTTAGTTCCTATAAAACCACCAGCTTGTGTCTTTTTTGAATCTGCACCACCTTTACAAGCAGTTAATATGACTAGTAAAACAAGAATGAATATCAAAACTTTTTTTCTCATACTATTACCTCCTCTTTTACAATCATAATTTTTGGACCATCTACAGACTTAATAAAGCCATAACCCATTTTTATTTTTATCGGTGCGTCCCTTATATAATTCTGGTCTACTATTAATTTAGCTGAGCATTTAATAATCTTTTGGTCTGTGTCTTTATTTATCTCAAGCATATTGTTAACTAAACCAGTGCAACTAGCACGATTATTATTTATTAATACATCAAAACTAACTAATGCACTGCCTGGCTGCATAGTCATACTAGCAACGCCTGTTTTAGTAGTAAAATGTCCAATTTCACTTTTAATTAAAGTAATTTCAAGCAATACGCTAGTATCAGTAGAACTTAAAGAAAAAGTTCTTGCATTTATAGAACTAACTTTAAGTGGAAGGTCTGGTTGATCAATTCTAAGATTCTGTGTATCTTTGCATTCAGAAGGAACAGATTGTGCAGCAGAGCTCTTTATACACATGGTAGATTCTGCTGTTGTATCTATTTCATATTTAACATCTGCTATAATTTTATTTGTTTCTGTAACAGAAGGAAGTTCTCTTATTGCACCTTTATAAGAATAAGGTCCAAAGAAATAAGGAGGATCGGTAATGAAAGGAGTAATTCTACTATCTGTTTTTCTTGCAGGCTGTAAATTCATATCCAAGCATTGTGTGCCATGAATCCCCCCAAAATTATCAGTTACAGTATCTCTTAAACATATTTGTCCGCTTATTCCAAAATCGCTTACAACATAATTTTCTAATTGGATTTTAACACTGAAAGGAACTCCTTCAGGAATATTAATTGAACTTCCCTTTGGTTCTAAAAATCTCAACATCAAACCTCTTCCTCCTAATTCACCACTTCCTTTACTAAAATAGTTTCCAAAACCACCAAATGTTGCACATGAAGTAAGAAATAAACTTAATACTATAAGGATAATTGCCTCTTTTTTCATAAGACTATTTTAAATCTAGTTATTAAAAAAGGTTTCTATGCAACCAATTGCCCCCTAATATCAAATACATTTTTCTTTTCTACTTTAACAGTATATTTTCCTTCTGCAACAAATGTATCAGATTGTAAGCCCTCATCTGGAACTTTTGTAGGAATAAAGTTGCATGTAAACAAGGGCTCTTTAAATATAGAAATACATTCAGATTCGCTTATTGCAAGTTCCTTTAATGTTTTCTTTTCGCAGTTTCTATTTGTTTCAATTAGTTTTGAAGCGCTTAACTCATATTCATTATAACCTTCTTCTGTTTGTCCAACAAATTCAAAATCACAAGCTCCAGATGCCAAGTTAAATCCTTTTTCACCTTTAGTAGCTATAACTAAATCTTCTACATTTGGTAGTTTCAAAGTCAGTCTTTCCAATGTTTGTAAATTTCCCTGCTGTATAGATCTCGATAATTGTATTAATAACTGGTATTCAGCTCCAGATGTAAAAGGCTGCTGAAATGGAACATTAATTGCCAAATTCATAGGTCCTGGGGTTTGTTTTGATTTCGCTATCCTATTGCTACTTAATAGTGGATCTTCTACTTGATAAACATTAAAAGGATTAAGTCCCCTTCTATTAAGATCTGCTAAAGCAACTTTATTCAAAAACCAAGGCCTCATATAAGATCTAGTAATAAAATTATAAACAACAACAAACTTAGCTTCTTGTGCTGTTATTTGTTTTGTAACTTGTACTGGAGGAAACTTGCACTCAGCAATAAAGCTCCTTGATGTTCCAGCATAAACAGTGCCTTTATTTCCAATAACATCAGCACCTAATAATCTTCCAGGCACCAATTCTCCATTTTTATATCCTTCTAAGCTGCAATAAACCTCTAAATCATATTCATTTTCTTTAAAACCGCCAGCAGCTATTTCACCATTTAATATTATATCCTGTCCTGCAGGCAAAAAAGTTCTATCTCCTTGCAATCCAAATTTCACAATTTTAACACCTAACTCTTTGTTATCTGCACTTACTTCAACTTCAGATTCTATAGCATAAGGATTAAAAGAAGCAGGATCTAAAAGATAAGCATATTTTGGAGGTAATCTTCTAGCTAGTCTTTGAATAGGATTTAATGCTTCTTCACCAGCAACCTTTGCATGAGTAACAGTAGAAGCTAATTGTCCAGTTTCTTTTTGCAATATGAAAGAACGTGCTACTAAAAAAATCACAATCCCAACAACAGCCAAAAATAACAAAATACCTAATCCTTTAAGTATCCATAAAAAAGGCTTAAAAATTTCACTTAGTGCACTTGGTTTTTCACTTGCTGAAACATCAGCCATTATCAACCTCTCTTTTTATTCTAGTGTAACTTTCAATCCAACTATATTGAAAGAATTTACAGGAATAATTTTAATAAAATTAGTACCTTCTAATACATAATCTCTTAAATCTTTATCAAAAGTATTTCTATCAGTCTGCATTAATATTTCATTGCTGTTTATTAATATCCTGGAATTCTTTTGTTTTCTGTTTTGTTCAAGCAACATATGTAAATTAATGTTTCTCTTTCCATTTTTAATAGCATTAAATTGGTCTTGATTCAATGAAAAGTAAAATGTCGGTCTCTCGCTTGTTCTTGTTTCAGTTTCTAGTTTTATTAGATTAAATGAAAAATCTCCCTTTTCCAGTCTAAAAGTGATTGTATTTGTTCCAGCTATTATCAAATCAGGATCAATTTCAAATTCATCATCTGTAGTTATACATCTTATCTCTGCCTCATGAGCCCTTTGTTCATTAACCAGGATATCTAAATGTGTTGTTTCTTTTACCATAGGAAAATTGCATACTTGTGTGTATTTTATTTTTACACTCTTCAAATTGTTCTTTTCTTGTGCAGGAATAACAAAAGTTCTTGATTCTTCATTGTTTCTTCTTTCAAATTCTTGTTTTACACCAACATCTTTTAGATTATATTTATTGGTTTTCCAAAAAGCAACACCTGGCGACGATACACTTATCTCAAGTTTGTTGTCATCCTGAAGAAAAGACTTAGCTACTTCTATGATTTTAACCCCCGGGGTTTTAATTTCTTCAGCATAAACAGTATTTCCATTTACTTTGAATCTTAGTTCTCCACCTGTTGTTTGATCAACAGAAAAAAACAAAGTTAATTTAGTTGTTTCATCCAAGTCTCTTGTTTGAAATTTTAAATTAGCAAAAGATTTTGAAAATAAACCTTTTGAAACAAACAAATTCTGTGCAAGTGTTATTAATTTTGGCTCTTCCTTTAGAAATACATTAACAGAAGGAATTCTATGTACTGTAGCAGACTCCGTTGTTGGTGTAACTAATCCAGGAGATTCTGCAAGCAATTCAACTTTAGGAGGAAGACCGCCTTCTACACCAGTTTCAGTAGTGTCTTTCTGTAGAAGCTGATTCCTTTCTTGAGGAGGAATAAACAAAATATAAAGTGTCATAAATAAAGCAATAACAATAAGAAGTATTGCAACAGCAGTACCTTCTCTTTGAGCTTTTTTAGATTTAAACATACTAGATTTAGTAGTTGCTTTTGCTATTTAAATGTTTTGCGATTAGAAATTATCATTTTCATTATAATGCTTTGAATGCATATCTTAATAGTCTAGGTTCATTTAGCAATAATTTTAAAATAAACTTGCTTGGAAAGTCTCTAACGTTCTCAGATAGAACGTTTTTTACTCTGTTTTGAGTAAAATATTCAACTAACTTATTATAATCTTTTTCTCTAAAATTT
>JACPCE010000008.1 GCA_016179945.1 Candidatus Woesearchaeota archaeon
TTTGCTGTTCAAGATTTTTTGTTAATAGAGAAAACAGGAGAATCACCAAAAGACCATACTGAAAGATTTAAAAAACTTAAAATTTCTTTTCCTGAATTATTCATTCAATTAGATAAAGAGTTTACAACATACAGGGATACATACTCTAAGTTAATAGATAGAGAAACTTGTTTTAGAATAAAAAGGATAGTGGAAGATGATCTTAAAAAATACAAAATTAAAGAATAAAATTAAAAATTTAATAAAGAATAATGATAATTTATTAGATATTATGGTCTTTGGGTCATTAATAAGGGGCAAATACAAACCAAACGATATAGATATTCTGATTCTTTTTAGAGACAATGTTGATAAAGATTTAGAATATAAAATAAGAAAACAACTTGCTTTTTATTATAGTAACGTATCTGTAATTTCAAAAACTGAAAAAACCTTATTTGACGTTGCTTTTGATGCACGTGAAAGCATATTGTTTGAGGGAGAGAGTATTATATCTGGTAAGAATATTGCTGAAAATTATGGATTTTCAAGATTTGCTTGTTTTAAGTATAATTTTAAGGACTGGACTAATTTAAATAAGACTAAATTTTATTATGCACTTAATGGCAGAAAGAAAAATGAAGGTATAACAAAAAAACTTGATGCCATAAAGTTATCAGATTCTTTAATAATGGTTACTATAAATAAAATGGAGTTATTTAAGGATTTCTTGGATAGTTGGAAGATAAACTATAAGTATATTCCTATGCTTATACCTTCTCGTCTTGGAAGAAAAGTTATTCTTGAAAATATTTAGTAATTTAAAATAAATACTAACAGATGAGTCTACCAGTTTTGTTCCGGAGGTAGTATTTCTTTTAAATTCTCATCTGTTAGCTGGTCTGAGACAACATAAGTTTTAAGAGTGTTTACTCCATCAGTTTCTCTTAAAGCCTTTAGAATACTTGTAGATGTCTCAGGATTGTGAGCTTTTATTTCTGCAATTATATCGTATTCTCCATAAACAAGATGAACTTTATTTACGTATTTTTGTCCTATGCCTCTTATTTTGTTTAATACATAATCTATCTTATTCTGGTGTACTCCTAGCAATGCAAATACCATCAATTTTAATCTACCCCTCCCCTATTTTACCTTAATTCGTTGTGAGTTAGGTTTATATATAAGTTTACCCTATATCTTTAATATAAAAAATATATAATATATATTTTGGACTATGGCGTATAGAAAACTTATAGGATTTGGAGATAGTTCTTTTGTTGTTAGTTTGCCTAAAGAGTGGGTTGAGAAGAATGGATTAAAGAAGGGTGATGGATTATTAGTTGATGAAGTAAATAGTGAACTTAAAATTCGCCCTTTTAATTCTAATACTATAGATAATAATAAAATTACAGAAATTACTATTGATTATACTAATGATAAACAGAGATTTAAAGCAGAGCTTATTTATGCTTATATAAGTAATTTTAATTTAATTAATATTGTTGGCAAGGATTTGCAAAAAAATATGGTTGATATAAGAAGCCTTGTTGAAAGTTTAGCTGCTCTTGAGGTTGTACAGCAAAGCTCTAATAAAGTTGTTTTAAAAGATCTTTTGAGTATTTCTGAAGTTGTACCTTATGATATTTTAAGAAGAGTAGATAGAATTATTCTTTCTATGATGGAAGATGTAGATAATTCAATTCATGGTAATAGGGATGGTATTATTGAAGCCTTGCAACAGAAAGAGACAGATGTAAACAAATTAGCTAATTTAATATTTAAGGTTCTTAGAAGGGGACTTAATCCTGCAGATGGAGTTAAACTTGGATTAAATGTTGATGATATTTTTTATTACTGGGAGTTAACTTTGTTTGTAGAAAAAGTTGGAGATCAATTAAAAAGAATTCCAAGACATGTTCAAGGTAAAGTTGACTTGCAAGTTATTGAAGCATACAGTGCTTTAGTTAATCAGTATAAGAATGCTATGAAGGCAAATTTTACAAAAAATGTAACTTTGGCTTTAGATGTTATTGCTAGCAAAGGTGATATTTTTAATAAGTTAGATTATTGTTTAGATAAATTACCTAGAGATTATGTTTATTTCTTAGAGAAAATGAGAGCTATGAATATTTATTGTGGTAATATAGCAAAGGTCTTGCTGAAGATGGGTATGAGAAGCTCAGATAAAAAGTAAGTTTTATTTATTTTTTCTCTCTTTCTTTGTAGCAGGTCGTGCACAAGTATGCACTTGGTTCTTCCTCACTTTTTATTTTATATACAGCGAGTTCGTCGCAGTAATCACATTTGTTTCTTTTTGTAGGCTTAATTGCTTCTTTTCTCATTGATAATGTTATAATTTTATTTAATATAAGCCTTTCTTTTTACTTTTTTTGGCAGACAAAAAAGCAATGATCTTTCTGTAATGGATCTAGTTCTTTTTTATCTATAACTTTTAATTTTTGCTTTAGCTGTTCTTCTACTTCTCTGTATATTTTTTGCGGTGATTTAGTTACATCTATACTTCTTGCTTTTATAGCAATTAAGGCATAGCCTTTAGGTTTTAAAAATTCTAGATTTTTCAATAGAATTTCTACTTGATTTTTCTGCGCAATGTCCTGGTAGATAATATCAACTTGTGTAATTCTGTTTTTGTATATTTCTGGTTTGTTAGCATCTGCAAGAATTGGCATCATATTTTCTCTTTCTTCACATATAAATAATAAATCTCTTACAACTCTTGGAGCAAAGTCTATACAGAAAATTATTCCTTTATTTCCTATTATATCCGATATGTATGAAGGGGTGTAGCCATGTGAAGCACCTAAATATAAAATTTTATCTCCTTCTTTTATTGCTGTTGTTGAAATTTTTTTTATTGTTGCTGCCGCTAATTTTGATCTAAATGGATTTATTTCCCTGTATTCATTATTATTTTCTTGTATTAATTTTTCATCAAAGAATTTTTTTCCACCAGTTAAATTTTTTGTAACTAATAATTTTCTTTTATTTTGTACTATAAATATCCCTTGATAATTTGTTTTTGAAATTTGCATGTTCTTTTAAATTAATGTTAAGAATAAAAGTTTTACTATATATTACTTTTATCTACGTGATCTTGTTAATGTGATAAATTTGGATGATTGCGATATTAAATCCATTGCTTCTTCTCTAACTTTTTCTTCAGATTTATTTGTTGTATCAATTATATATGCGTTTGGAACTAACTCTGCTAAACCCTGATAGTAACCCCTCATTTTTCTTAGGACTAGTTCGTTTTCTTCTGCTGTTGGTCTTGCTTCTGCTCCTGCTTTGACATATCTTTCTGCAATTCTTGCTGCTGCTACGCGTGCATCACAATCAAGTACTATGTGCACGTCAGGTACACGATATGTATGATATATAATCCCTATGGTTCTTCTTATTTTATCTGGGTTTATCCCTTTATAACCGTTTTTTCTTGATCCTGCTAGATATTCTGCCAATGTTGTAACATAACCCCTTTCATACAATCTAACTGATGGTTCAGTTAATTCTTTACTTGTTCTTAATATTGCAGCTCTTCTTCCTGCTGATTTATGATAAAGTAATACTAGGGGGTCAGGAGTTCCGTCTCTTTTTTTGTAAGCTTTTCTTTCCTCTGCAAATGGATCTTTATCTGCCAGATCAACTACTTGGACATTACAACCCTCATTTTGAAGTGACCTGTATAAGAGGGCATTTAAAGTAGATTTTCCACTACCATCTATTCCATCTACAATAACTTCTAGTGCTTTTAATCCATCTCTTTCTAGACCTAGCTCTGGTAGTCCTATTTGGCCTGAGTTTATATGGCCCCTAAAAAGTTTTTTTTCACTTTCATTTACCATTTTTATAATATTATTATTTATATTAATGTTAAATATAACCACTTAAAAAGCTTTCGTTTTTGTTGTTACTGTTTAGTTGTTTATTTTTGTCTAAAGAAGTCAATTTTTACAGCTTTAGAGATTTCACTTGCTAGTTTTCTAGCTGCTTTTCCTTTTTGTTCCTGTAATGCTTTTGAAATATTAGGATGTGAAAATATTATGCCAAATTTTGGAGCTTTTGATCCTGTTTTTAAGTGCCTGAATAATGCTTTTTCAGCTCCGAGTACTTGTATTGTTGATGATGGTATTTCTGCTAGATGTTTTAGTGAACCAGCATGATCTATTAAGCGGCTTGCAATTAGCGGAGTTGCGACTTGTGATAGGTTTGAGCATATTTCTTTTGTTAATTCTTCTATATATTTTTCTTTGGATTTTTTTAACTGAATTAAATTTTTTATTTCAGCAGACAATTCTATAATTGAATCAAGGTCTTTTTGTGTTAAATCCATTCCTATATCTTCTTTTATTTTTTTATTTATTAATTCTAGAAATTTTTCCACGTCTTCTGTTCTTGAAGCTCTTGGAGCATAATAACCGTATCTTTCTCTTAGGTTAGCAACTAATGTATTAATAATTTTTATTAGTTCATCTATGCTGTGAATTGTCTGAATAATTAAAATATCTCTTGAGATTTCTTTTCTCAAACTTTCTTTAGTGAGTTTTATATTTAGTTCTCTTAGGTTCATTACTATTGCCCAATGGTTTAGCTTTTAAATATTTATCTCTTTGTTATTCTATTTTAGTGAAACATATTATTTATTAACTACAAGATCTATTTTTTATTTATGAAATTTAACCTTACTGTTTTAGATGCAATGACTAAGACTCCTGTTGTTGTTAGTCCAGAAATTTCAGTTGAGCATGGTGTGAAATTAATGTTGAAAGCTAAGGTTGGAAGTTTGGTAGTTCAGGAGAATAATATTCTAAAAGGGATAGTTACTGAGAAAGATTTAGTTGAAAAAATTATTCTCAAGAGTTTAAATCCGAAGAAGACAAAAATCAGCAGTGTAATGAGTACAGTTGTTGTTACAGTGCATCCCAGGGTTGAAATTATGGAAGCTGTAAAATTAATGACTAAGTACAATGTGAGAAGACTTCCAGTTGTTGATAAGGATAATAAACTTGTTGGCTTTTTGACACTTAATGATGTATTAAGAGTGCAGCCACAATTATTTGAATTAATTTTAGACAAGAGCAGGTTATTTTCATCTAGAAGAGATTATGTTGATAGTGAATGCGACAAGTGTAAGGTTTATGCTTTAGTAAAACCAATTAATGGAAGATTTTTGTGCCAGGAATGCGAAAGAAACGAAAGAATTATTAATTACTTAAATTGAATTCTTATTATGGAAAAGGAAATTTTTAGTAGGAATATAGTTGTTACAGATGAAGTTTTTGACATAGATAAAATTTACAAAGGTATCAAGAAAAAGAGCGGGGATTTGGGTTATACTTTTATTGAGAAGGAACAAGCTACAAAGCCTGGAAAATATGGCACTGAATTAAAGTTCAAGTTTATTCTTGATAAAGAAGTAGATGAATTTGGAGAATTGATTTTTGATTTAGGATTTAGTTTTGACAGATTGAGCAAAGCAAAGAATTTAGATCGTGGCAACTGTGAAGTTAGTATAAAAGGAAAAGTTATTTTTGATTATAAGAACAGGTGGGGAATGAATAAATTTAACAAAACTTTGCTTGGTTTGTATATTAAGTTTACAGATTCTGCAATGAAGAAAAAATATATTGTCCCATTAATTTTAGACGGCAATGAGATGCATGATTTTATAAAAGACAGCTTTGGATTTTATACTTCTTAGAAAGCCTTATTAATCAGCTTTGCAGATTAAAACTATATGCCAAAAGAGGATTCTATAATTAGCGGTGCTAAAATAAAATACAAGGGAACTTTTGATTTTAAATTACTTTATAAGAATCTTAGAGACTGGTTTATGAGAGAAAAGTATTCTGATCCTTGCGAGAAGGGAGAAAAAAAATACTCTGAAAAGATAAAACCCAGTGGCAAGCAGGTAGAGATTGTATGGGATACAAGCAGGGGCGAGGAAGTAGGCTATTTTTCTTTGCAAATGAATGTTAAATTTTTTGTAAATAATCTTAATGAAGCAGAAGTTGAAAGGGATGGAAAGAAGATTAAGATTGATAATGGAGAAGTTGAAATGGAATTTAGTTCTAAATTAGTTAGAAATGCAGATAAGAAATGGGATGAAAACAGTCTTATGTTTAAATTATATGAAAGATATATAATTAAAGATAAAATTGAACAATTTAAGATTGAGATTTACCAAGATACAAATAAGTTAATGGATGAGGTAAAAAATTTCTTTAATTTGTACAGGTTTTAAAATGCCTTTTACACCATTTCATTTAGGAATTGCACTATTAATTTGGGTTTTATTCGATAAGTACTTAGATATATCTAGTATTTTACTTGGTAGTGTAATATTAGATGTTTGGCCTTTCCTTGTTTTAGTTTTAGGACTTAACTATCATTTGCATGGCTTTTCACATTCTTTCTTAGTTGCCTTACTAGCTGGATTATTATTCGCATTGTTTAGATTTAGTATTAAAAGTCATTTTAAATTAAAAAAAAGTTTTTTTGCTACAATTATTAGTGCTGTTATTGGAACTTTTTCTCATGTTTTACTAGATGCTCCTCTTTACAATGATATGATTCCTTTCTGGCCTTCAATCTGGAATCCTTTTTCTGGCTTGTATACTTATAATTTTTCTGTGATATTTAGTCTAGGTTGCTTTATTGTTGCTTTTATTTTAATATTCTTTAAGTTTTTTAACCGAAAGCATTATTAATTGTGTAATTAATTGCAGATTATGGTTCATACAGACAAAATTGTTAGAGATTTGGAATTTATACATGAAGGTGTTTTTGATTTCAAAGAGTTATTACGAATAATGAAGGAATTTTTTTCTAGACATGATTATGATATAGACGAAAAGTTGTACGATACAAAAAACAAGAATGATTTAAAGACAACTACTATTAAATGGAATGCTGATAGAAAAGTTGACGATTATAATAAGTGCATTGTTAAATTGGCTATAAATATTGGTGATTATAAGGAAGGATATGTTGATGGAATCAAAGTTGTAGATGGTAAATTAAAAATAACTTTTAATGCAGAAGTTGAAAGGGATTACGATGAGAAATGGAAGAAATCTCCAACTAAAAAATTCTTTAGAGCAATTTATGAGAAATATATTACAGAGGCAAAACAGAGCAAAGTAGATAATAATCTTAGAAATTTAGTTGAAAACTTAAGGAAAGAAATAAAACAGTATTTTAGTGTTTAATTGGCTATAAATGCTTAAAACTGTAAAACTTTTCTTTTGTCATTTTAAAATGGTTAGAAAATTTTATATATATATCTGTTTCTGAGATTTGTAAGATGAAAAAAAGGGTTTTGATAAGATTTTCTATGATAGCTATCATGGCTATGTTTATGGTTGGGTTTGCTTTTGCAGATATACCAAGTCAAGGTTCACATGATGGTACTTGGGGATCACATCTTAATGACTGGTTAAACATTTCTCATAATCTTACATCAGGATTGGTTTATAATTATACTGACGCTAGCATAATTTTAGATGATTTAGCTCAAGCTTCAGTAAACTTAACTCATTTAGCTATGAGATCAGTAAACGTTTCCCATTTAACTCAAGCTTCAGTAAACTTAACTCATTTAGCATTGAATGCAGTTAATACTAGTCATGTAGTTGTTGAGACTCTTACATTAGATGATATAGCTAATAGAA
>JACPCE010000009.1 GCA_016179945.1 Candidatus Woesearchaeota archaeon
ATAACAGGAGATCGTAAGAACCATTGGTTCTTACGCAGGCTTTAGGCTAAAACCTAAAGCCTTACAAATAAAAAGTTGAATTATTCAAAGTTCTCTAAAAGAAATATGGAAAAAGATAGATTCTGTGAACTCTCTCACTCTGTAGACGATATTTTATATATTGTGGAAGAGTATAACCATAAGGAAGCCTTTCTCTAATCTTTGGAGCAAGCCAGATGTAAATAAATAAAGCAATAATATTGGGAAATGTAAACCAGAAAATTCCTGGCAATCCTTTTTGGTATGCCATTTGTACAGAAATAAATAATGCTGGAGCCCATATCCATGAGGCAGCTATACTTGTTGCACCTAACCACCAATTAACATTTCTCTCTGCAACTAAAAATCCTTGTATAGACTTATATTTCTTCCATCTAGCAAAGAAATAAGTAATAACTATCATCAAAGTTCCATAAATAGCCAAAAGCCAATAACCTGTTGATTGTGTTATAAATGCCATATTTACTACCTGATAGTTAAACAAATACGGCAAATACTTAAACAATAGCGGTGGCAAACACCACCTTAATAGAAAGTTTTAAATATTTTATTTAATCTAATAATTTATGTTTCAAGAAATACTGCAAAAATTAGGTTTAAGCCTAAATGAATCAAGAGTCTATGAAGCTTTACTAAGTTTGGGAGAATCAAACGTTAATAAAATATCAATTAAATCAAAAGTTCACAGAAGAAATGTTTATGATTCCTTAAACAAATTAATAGAAAAAGGTTTAGTATCAGAGACTTTTATTAAAGGAGAAAAGTTTTTCAAAATAAACAATCCAAACAGATTGCAAGAAATAATAAAAGAAAAAGAAACAGCTTTGGAAACAGTTCTTCCATCAATGAATAAAATATACAAATCTTTAGAACCTGAGGCAGAAGCATATTTCTTTAAGGGCATTGAAGGTTTTAAAAATTATTTACAGTTAATATTAGAACAAAAACAAACTGTTTATTTTATAGGAGCAAAAGCTTTCTGGCTTGATCCAAGACTGCAACATTATCTAAGGCATTTTAACAAACAAAGAAAAAAATTAGGAATTAATTTTGTACATTTATTTGATTATGAAGTAAAAGAACAAAAACTGGAAATTCTCAAAGTTGTAGGAAAACCTTACAAGTTTCTACCAAAAAAATATTCAAGCGCTACAGCAGTTGATATATTTGGAGATTATGTTATTATGTTTGTTGGAGTAAAACCTGGAGAATTATATGAGGAACCTTTACAATTTGTCCTTAAAAGCAAATTATTAGCAGACGGTTATAGAAAATTCTTCCAGTTTATGTGGGATTCCTGCTCCGAATAAAATCTTAAATTTCTGAAGTATATTCAGTTTTTTTGTAAAATAATATAAATCAAATTATTTAGAATATAATCCATGAGAAAACCAGGCATATAAGAATTTTTAATTTAAATAAACAGAAGAAGGAAAGTATATAAATAAGTTAAACTTAGTTAAAATAAGGTAAAATAATATGGTAAGTGCATTAGTTGAAATAAATGAAAATACCAACAGGGTATTAAACGTCGTAAAGGCAAAATATGGCTTAAAGGATAAAAGTGAGGCTATAGAATTTGTTATAAATAAATACATTGAGGATGAAGAACCCGAACTTAGACCTGAATTTATAGAAAAAATTAAATCTATAGAAAAACAAAAGAGTATTCCAGTTAATGACTTCGCAAAGAGATATGGGTTGAATTAGTATGTATGGTATTGAAGTAAAAGAGGAAGCAGATAAGATATTTTCTAAATTATCAAAGAAAAACAAGACACAGTTAATTATAATTAATAAAAAAATAGAAGAAATAAGATCTAATCCAAACCACATATATAAATTTCTAACAAAACCACTACAAACGTTTAATAGAGTTCACATAGATAGTTCTTTTGTTTTAATATTCAAAATATTCCATGAAAGAAAAACTGTGACAATTTATTATTATGATCACCATGATAATGTTTACAAATGGAGACAAAGAGAATAAATAATTTACGAATTATTTGATTGCTAGCAACATAGAAATTTACAATTATGTTTCTCTTCTAAATCCACGCATTCACGAGTATTTGGATCATACAATATTCTTGGCAAGCAATTGTAATGTAGCTTTCTGCCAGTTTTATCTAAAATTTCTTGAACATAAAAATCACACTTATTGCCTACTGTACTACATAAGTATTTAGCATAAAGTGTATTGCCTTTATAATTGCAGAATAAATGATCATTAGGTTTGTGAATTATATTTCCTACACTATCAAGAACCGCATTCACATCAGAACTCAAAACAAAATTTAAAAACAAAACTAAAGAAGTCAAAGACTTTCTCATAGTATCAAACTCTTCTTCCCCTTTTACCATATTTTTTTCTGCAAGTATCAGTTGGAAAAGTAGTTACATCTTCTATAACTCCAATTTTAAAGCCAGCCCTACTCAATGCTCTAACAGCAGCATTAGCGCCAGGTCCAGTACTAGCAGGACCATTATGTCCTCCAGGAGCCCTAACTTTAATATGCAATGCATTAATTCCTTTTTCTCTTGCCTGTTCAGCAGCAATTTTGGCTGCATTCATTGCAGCAGTAGGAGAACCTTCCATTCTGTGAGCCTTAACAACCATGCCACCTGAAGCTCTTCCAAGGGTTTCCGATCCAGTTATATCAGTAACATGAATTATTGTATTATTATAAGAAGAATAAATATGCGCTATTCCCCATCTCAATTTTTGTTCCATTTTATTGTACAACTACAGCTCCAATTTCTCTTTCTATTTTTTCAAGCTCTTCTTCAGTCATATCTCCAGCTAGCTTCTTTGCTTGTTCAGCAGCAGCTTCTTCAGCAGCTTTTCTTTTCTTTTCAGCAGCAGCTTTAATCTGTGCTTTCTTAACTTTTTCAGGATGTTCATCAGAAACTAAACTAGAATTTGGATTAAATATAATATTAAACTGCTCCTCCCTGCTGACTAAATAAGAAGGAACATTAATTTTTCTTCCATTTACAAAAATATTGCCATGAACAATAAACTGCCTTGCCTGCTTAGAAGTCAAGCTCATTCCAGATTTAAAAACCAAAGTTTGTAATCTTCTGTCTAAAATATTTTTCAATTCTAAAGCTAATACATCTTCAAGAGCAGCTCCTTCATTTAATAAACCCAATTTAAATAACCTACCTAATAATTGTTTCTGTTCCTTCTCAGCTTGTGGATTATTTTTTGCTCTCTCCCTAATCAATTTCTTAGCCTGAACATTTAATCTTCTTAACTCAGAACTTGTTTTCCAAATTTCTCTTTTATTTTTTAATCCATAATCTCTTTTTATAGCTCTCTCTTCTTCAATCCTCCAGCTTTCCCAAGGATGCCCAGGCCCCTTGTATTTTTTTCTAGTTTTTATTGGATCTCCCATTTTAACAAATTACCCCTAGACTTTTAATATTTAAAATTTTCATTGTTATTTCTTAGCCTCTTTGGCAGGAGCAGCAGGTTTTCCAGCTTTGCTCTTTTGTACACCAACAGCTCTTCCATGCCTAAAGTGACTTCTAGTTCTCTGTCCCCTAGTTGGCTGTCCCTGTGCATGCCTAATTCCCCTATAGCTTTTAATCTTCTTAAATTTCTTAATATCGTTTTCAACTGCAAAATTCAAATCAGACCCAGTCAAATGCACCATTTCACCTGTTGTTTCATCAAATCTTCTATTAAACATCCAAACAGGTATATCTTTAGCATTTTTTATTAAATCCTCAATTTTCTTTGCGTCAGCATCACTTAATAAACCAGCCTTTTTATTTTTAATTATACCTAAAGTATTACAAATAGCACTTGACATACTAAAACCAACACCTTTAATCTTCAAAAGAGCTTGTATTATTGGTTTTTCTCCTATTAAATCAGTATTCATAACCCTTAGAAAGGGCTTTATCTGCTGCTTTTCCTCTATCATTTAAAAACAAATCTATGGCTTATTTATAAAGGTTTTTGTCTAGTATGTTTTACATATTATATCTTTTTAATCTAATCAATGAAATAGAATTAAAATTAATAAAAAATTTAAGCAAAAACAAGCAAAATTTTCTATGGGTTTAGTTGTTGATGTTGCAATGAAATATATTGGTTATCCTTCCATGAAATATCAATCTCCTAACATCGGTAATAATCCTAGTGCTTTTGACTGTTCAGGATTTATCCAATGGGTTCTTAATGAAACAGGAATAGTTATTCCGAATATTCCTGGTTTTAATAGAAAAGTTAGACATTCTGAAGAATTCTTTGATTATTTTGGTATTCTAATTCATGAAGAGTTTATAAAGGAGGGAGATTTAATATTTTTTTCTAGAAACGGTTCAAGACCAACACACATAGGATTTTATTTAAGTACAAGACAAATTATTCACAGCCCGGGTATTAATGGAAGTTTCGTTGAAGTAAAAAATTTAGATGATTACTTACAAGAAAGACCTTTAGTGTTCGATCCTAGAACTGAATACGAACAAATTTATTATAGAAATCCAATTGGTTTCAAAAGAATTGCACAACAGACAAAAGATAGATTTCAAAGAATTACAAAGTGAATACTAAAAAATTACTATTTAAACTATTGTTGTGCCTTGACAAACAAATAATGTTTCTCATTGCCTTCCAATTCTAATAGTATTCTTTTTATAACAGCCTTTTCAGGATCAGGTAATAAACTAACTCTTTTTTTTATATCAGCAAAATTTTCAAATAATTTTTCCTCTCTTGCCTGTAAAATAGTTAGCATATGCTTCTTTCCTATTCCAGGCAATAACTCAAGCTGGTGTATTCTAGTATTTATTGGTCCTGCCTTATTAAAAAATTCAACAAATTTAGCCTCTTCTTTGTTGACTATTTCCTCAATAATATAATTTAACTCAGTCCTTGCAGTTTCAGTAAGCTTAGTTGGAGTTATTCTGCCAACTATATGATGAACTTTATCTCTTTTACCCTCACCTATATAAACATCTTCATGAGGCTGTAAAAAACAATCTTTTTTAGGAACTAACTCTAAAAGAACTAATGTCTTTTTTCCAATAGCTTGAGCTATAGCTGTCTTTAAGTGCATGGGCCTTCTGTCCATAGGATAGCCATGTGGTAGAAAATCTAATATTATTGCATATTCTTCTCTCATTGTTATTTTCTCCATTAAAAAACATTTTAACCATTCAAAGCATCTAATATTTGTTTAAGTTCCTCTTGTTTTAATGAAACAGTTTCTCCTACAAATAATGATTTAAGAGATTCTATATCATCAGGCATTACATCTATAACCTTAACTAAATGCTTTTCCTTTAATCTTTGTAAGCCTAGTCCACTTATTTTTTTGTGTAATTCATCTGCATCCTTTTTCTTCAAAGTCACAAATTCTTGCAGATAACCATAAACTTTTTCAGCTCTAAAATTTAACTCTTTGTTATTGCTCTTAATAGCTTCCAATTTATCTTTCAAATCAACCATCATAACTGGTTTTTGTTCTATTATTGTCATATCTACCATTTTCACAACCTCTTCAAATGTACTGGATGTACAACAACAGTTTTTAACATATTAACATCCTTTATTTTGATTTCATAACATTTTCCCCTCTTCTTTACTACAACACCCATCTTTCCATGAAATCTTGGATAATACATACCATTATGAACACTAGGCTCAGCAGCCAAACAAACTCTATCGCCTGTATTAAAGTTTTGGAAATAATCAACCATACTAATCTTGCCTCTATCTCTAATGTTCTTAGCAAGTTTGTGCCTTGTTTTCCTTCTAAATCCACCTATTCTCTTTGTCATATTTCTAGAAAGGAATGAATATATATAAATGTATCGCAAATTATATTGATTCTTTGTAAATAAATACAATCTTAAATTTATTATTTACACATATTAAAATCTAAGAATATTTTTTCAAAATTTATTATTTTTCTTTCTAATAAATCCAAAGTAAATAACTAAAGCAACTAAAACAATCACTAGTAAAACAATTATTGCAGTCATAGCAGGAGTCATTGCCTTTTTCTCTTCCACAGTTTTAACTTTTTCAGGTTGTTGTGCTATAGCCTCTCCTGTTACAGGAGCTGAAGGCTGAGGGGTTTCAACACCAGGAGCTGGCAGAACTATCTTTTTGTTATTACCTATAGCAAAATAACTAAATCCTGGAGTTTCAGCTAAAAACCTGATAAAATTATCACTCTCACTTACATATTGGGTAGGCAAAGCGTCCCACTTACCTTCATTATATCTGTAGAAAACTACATCCTTTGATTCTACATTACTATTTGTAAGCCAAGACTTTTCAACATCAAACTTAATTTTAGCATTTCCAGATAAAATAGTATTATCCAAATTATCAAACTTTATATTAAAGTATTTATAGACCGTTACATCTAATGGTTGAGCTACAATAACTTTCATTGCTTCTACATCAACATCTGTTGCACTCATTACAATTTTGCTTACATCTCTACTAACTGTAAAAACAATATCTATAATTTGAGATTTTGCTCCATCAAAGGTTAATCTAGCTTCCTGTCCTTTAGACACGTCTAATACTGTAGATGTTGTAGTTGGGTTACTTGAACTTGAACCTGTAGAACCTCCTCCTCCCCCACCGCTTGAACTTGAAGCTGCTACAGGGCCTACACCATATTTTCCCTCACCGTATTTGCCAGCACCATAATTAGCAGCTAAAACAGAACTTACTAAAAATAAAAGAACTAATCCGTAAACCAAATATTTTAATTTCATAATTTAAAACCTCTTAAGTTATAACATATAAAAATAAAAAAATTTAACCAGTACCGTTTGCAAATACTATGAAAGCAAATGTTACATTTGATGCATTAACAAAGTTCTGTGAAGTTGGAGCAACTCCACCAATACTTCCAGGAACACTAAAGTTAAGAGTTATATTAGCTCCACCAACAGGTCCAACAACTCTTGCACCTGCAAGTGTAAGATTTACATCTAGTGCAGGAGTCTGTGCCATAATTATTACAGAACTACCTGTTGATGCAGTAGCCCCTGCTGAACAATTAGATACTGGATTAGTAGGTTCTGTACCAGATATATTTGAAAATCCTGCTAATACTATAGGAACATCTATTGTACAAGTTCCAAAAGTTATGGAAAGTAAACCATCAATATGGGTTGCATTAACTGAATCTGTAGCTAATTTAATTCCTGTAATAGTTCTATTAGCTATATCATCTGCTATAAGAGTCTCAACAACTACATGACTAGTATTAACTGCATTCAATGCTAAATGACTAGAGTTTACTGAAGCTTGAGCTAAATCTGCTACAGCTACTGTACCGTCTAAAATATGAGTAGTATTAACTGAACTATCAGCTAATTTAATTCCTGTAATAG
>JACPCE010000010.1 GCA_016179945.1 Candidatus Woesearchaeota archaeon
GTAATGAATCTGAAACACCACTAGAACCTTCATGATAGAATTCTCTGCCTTCTGCTACTTTTAATACAACTGGAACAATTTTATTATTTGCCATTTTGTCTTTTTACCTCTCAGTTTGATAGTAAATAGTAATAAGTCTCTATTTATAAAGTTTCCTATTAATTACCACTTACTAGTAATATCATTTAATCCTTAGGCATTTTCTCTATGTATTTACATTTAGGATATCCTGGACATGTAAGAAATGGGCCATAAAATCCATTTTTAATTACCAATTGAGAATCACAATTAGGACATTTTTTTCCTTCAACTAATTTATTTAATCTTTCTTCCTCTTCTTTTTTAGTAGGACAATTGGGATTTATACATAATTCCTGGGGTTTTCTCTTGGCTCTAAAAACAACAACCATTGGATAACTACAAACACTACAACATTTATCTGCACCTTTTATCTTTCCATTTTTAGGTAATGTAAAGGTGGTTTTACATCCTTGTTCATATCTATCACAAGCAGCAAATAATCCATATTTACCTCTTCTCATCTGTAAATTTCCTTCTTTACAAACAGGGCACTTTCCAATAAAAGCTTCTTTATCTCTAGTTTCAATTGCAGCCTGTCCTAACTCATTTCCAATTTCCTTTTCTTTTTTCTTAAAATGATCTAAAGCCTTAGTCAAAAATTCCTTCGCTTCTTCAATAACTTCATCACCATTCTTCTTTCCTTCCTGTATAGAATCCATCTCTTCTTCAAATTTCCTAGTCAAAGAAACATCTAAAATTTCAGGGCAGTATTTCTCCAAAGCTTCAACAATTTTCATTCCTAAATCTGTAACAATGATGGGTTTATCAGAGATATAATTTCTATCGTAAAGATTTTGCAAAATAGCTGCCCTAGTACTTTTTGTGCCGAGATTTTGGCGCTCAAGTTCTTTAATTATAGAAGCTTCATTATATCTTGAAGGAGGCTTAGTTTCTTTATCATACAATTTTATTTCAACAACTTTTATCTCATCTTTAATACTTAATTTTGGTAATTCTTCATCTTCTAATTTAACAAATTTCTCATAAAGTTCATTCCATCCTTTTTCTTTAGTTCTGGTTCCTTTAGTAATAAATAACTCTTTATTTAAATCAATTTCAATAGTCATTGTTTCTCTAATTGCATCCTCACCAAAAGTTGCAAAAAATCTTCTAACAACTAATTCATATAAACCTGCAGTTTTATCTTCTAATTTACCGGGTAATTCTCCAGTAGGATAAATTGCTGGATGTGCAGGATCTTCTTTTTTTCCATTGTTCGGAATTAATTTATCTAATTTTAATAAAAAATTAGTCTCTTTAGGAAATAATTTAGATAAATTTTTCAAGATTTTTTTATAACCAATACTATCAGGTAATTTTTGACTAGAAGTTCTAGGATAAGAAATAAAACCACTTGAATACAAATCTTGAGCAATTTCTAATGTTCTTTGTGGACTAATTCCCAAAAGAGCATAAGCCTCCATTTGTAATGATGTTAAATCAAATGGTGTTGGAGACTTCTGTTTGAACTCTTTAAGTTCAATATTAGAAACCACGGCTTTTCCATTTCTACAATTCTTTAGAACATCTTCAGCTTTTTCTTTCTCCCAAAACTTATCTTCCTTGTGCCATGCACTTATATTTTCTTTTTTCTTAGTTTCTCCTTGTAGTTCAATTTCCCAATAAGGAATAGACTTGAAGGCAGCAATCTCCTTTTCTCTTTCATATAAAACTTTTAAAGTTGGTCCTTGAACCCTTCCAGTACTTAATAACTTAAACATTCCTAAAGAACTTTTTACGCTTAATGTCAATGCTCTTGAAAGATTGATTCCCCATAAAAAATCTAAGGCATGTCTTGTAACCCCGGATTCAATTTGTGGAAAATCTAAATGGGGCATTGCATGTTCATAACTATCAACTAATTCATCTTTAGTTAAGGTACTATACTTCATTCTTTTACCATCTTTTTTATCACAAATAAATCTAATAACATTCCATCCAATAGTACTTCCTTCAATATCAAAGTCGCACGCATTTATTACGCTATCAGATTCTTTGGCTAATTTTTTAAGAACATCAACATAGGCTTTAGAAAAAAGAGCACTCTTACTTACTTGATAACTTGGTTTCCATTCATAAGAAAATGTGGGATAACTCCATCCTTTCTTCTTATCTTTCTCAGCTAAATTAAATAGATGACCTACAGCGCAACCAACAAATATCTTTTCACCATTGTGTTCTAATTCATAATAAGAAACTTTTCCAACAGTCTTCTTAGTTGGCTTTTTATCAGCTAAAGCTTCAGCTACTTTTAAAGCTGCATTAGGTTTTTCACATATAATTAGTTCATATTTCTCTGACATTAAATACAAGCTAAGAAAGAAAAGCTATATAAAATTATTCCAGAACTAAATTTCTATAATTTTTCCAGTTCTTGAGACATTTATCAATCTTGTTTTGCCTATTTTTTCCTCAAATCCAGACATTTCATGAAGGTGACTACAAAAAACTATGTCTGGTTGAAATTTATCTATGGCCTTTCTTATGCCATAACTTCCTGGAAAACCAGTAACTTCTTCCATTCTAGTTCTGGCTGGATGAACATGGGTAACCATAATTTTTTTATCAAGATTTTTTACACTTTGAAATCCTTTCTCTAAATTACCAAAAAATTCATCATCGCTCAAGGCATCTAAACCTATATTAGCTAAGCCACAGCCAAACAAGCCAACACCATTGTAAATGGCATATGTTCCGTGTAAATGTTTTACATTATAATAATCAGCCAAAAAATCCCCTAAGACTAAACCATCATGGTTTCCTGTTACAAAAAGAACTTTCTTTCCCTTTTCTTTAAAGGGCTTAATTATGTTTCTTGTTTCTCTCTGCCCTAGAGTTAAATCTCCGCATAATAAAACAACATCAACGTTTTCTTTCTCAGCCTTATTAACTAATTTCTGAACTAAACTAGTATCCCCATGTATACATCCGGCTGCTAAAACCTTTAATTTCCCCATTAATATGTTTTTGTCTTTCATAATATAAATTTAACTTATAAAGATAAATTAAACAAAAATACACACATTTATATATATTACTAAACAGTAGTAATATTTAAATAGGGGGATTTTTACCAAATTTTATGGGAAAATTACTAACAGCAATAGTTCTTGGATTAATATCAAACCCATTAATTTCAACAGCAGATAATGAAAAAGATCTTGAAGATGTTATAAGAACGGCACAAATTGCTAAAAATTGTACAGATAAAAAAAAAGAAGCAGGAGGAATAACTTATTCTATGACAATTGAAGATGGTAAAGTAAAATTTTCCTTCAAGTATGTGGACTCTAATGATGGGACAGATGGCTTAATAGATGAAGGCGACTACATAAATCTAATTGTAAAGGGAAAAGGTTATCCAAACAGCCTAAGAATAATAAAAATTGAAGATGGTGGAAAGGTAAATGTTTATTATGAAGAAGGTTTAAATTTAAAAAAAACTGATAGAAGGGACCATTACATTACAATAAAAGCATTAAGAAGAATGATAGAAATAACACCAGATGTTTTTGGTGGTGATCTCAAGTAAATTTTTATTGTAAAAACATTTATAATTTATCTTCCTCTTTTAATTTTTCTATGTGTTTCAAAACCAGCAGCACATTCTTCACTGCAAAACCTATAGTGTTTTCCATCTAGTTCCTCTTCTAAAAAATTTTCTCCAATTAGAACTTTACCGCACTCAGCACACTTGGCTTGATGTTCTCCCTCTTCATAACCTTCCATAAATCCTTCTTCTAATTCATTAATCTCATCTGACTCTTCTAATTCTTCTCTTCCTTCTTCATCATAAATGTCATCTTCATGATCTCCTTCTTCAAAATCAGGATCTTGATCTAATGGTTTTTCTGTCATTTTATTATTACCTTCCCCCGTCTGGGTATGATTTATTCATTTTTCCCCCCAATTTTAGGTTTTTTCTTCTCATTTTTCACTTGCTTCTTTTTTGGTTTAACTTCTTTCTTACCTATAACCTTAATACCATTCATGTATTTTCTTAAAACTTTCGGTACTACTACTGAGCCATCCTTCTGTTGATAGTTCTCAAGTATAGCAACTAAAGCCCTTGAAGTAGCAACTAAAGTGCTATTCAAAGTATGAATATATTCATTATGGTCTTCAGCATTATATTTTATTCCCAATCTAACAGCTTGATAACTTGTACAATTACTACAACTTACAACTTCTCTATAAGCTTCTTGAACAGGGTACCAAACATCTAAGTCGTATTTTTTAGCGGCAACAATGCCAATATCACCAGTACATACATTTACTTGTCTAAAATGTAAATTTAAACTCTTAAAAAAATCTATTGCATTTTTTATAAGTTCTTCATGTAACTTCCAAGATTGATCAGGTCTAGAAAAAATTAATTGTTCAACTTTATTAAATTGATGCACCCTAAATATTCCCTTCATATCTTTTCCATGGGCACCGGCTTCCTTTCTAAAATTTGTACTATAACCAAAGAGTTTCATAGGAAGTTTCTTAGCATCTAAAACTTCATTCATATACATTGCGGTTATTGGGTGTTCAGAAGTTGCTATTTGATATAAATCTTCGCCTTCAATTTTATATAACATTTCACCAAAGGCCCCTAAATCAGTAACACCTTCATATGCTCTTCTATTCATCATAAATGGGGGTACAACTAAAATATATTTTCTCTTTGCCATGAAATCCATACCATATCTTACTAAAGCTTGTTCCAATAATGCCAATTCTCCTTTTAAAAAATACCATCTCGCACCAGAAATCTTCGCAGCCCTTTCAAGATCAACCCAATCATTCTTCTCAACCAAATCAACATGACTCAATGGTTTAAACTTCAATTTTTTTTTACTACCGAAAATTCCTACGATTTTGTTATCTTGATCGCTTTCACCATAAGGAACGCTTTCATGTAAAATGTTTGGCAAAGTCATCAAAGAATAATTTATTTTTTTCTTCAATTCATCTAATCTCTCCTCATTATTTTTAATCTCTTGAGGTAATCCTCTGGCTTTATCAATAAACTTAGATATATCCTTCTTCTCCTTACTTAATTTAGTAATTTGTAAAGTAATTTCGTTCCTCTCATGTCTTAAATTATCAATCTTGCCTTTCAATTCTCTCCATTCTTTGTCAAAATCAAGAAGTTCATCAACAAGTTTAGGATTATACTTTTCTCCCCTTCTTCTGATATTTTTTTTAACTTCTTCTTTATTATCTCTTATAAAATTTATATCTAACATAAAACCATCCAGAACTTCTAGTTTATTAAAGTTTTTGATAAACATAAACATAATAAAAGCGTAACACTTCAAAAGTGGTTATAAAAGTATAAACTTCAAAATATATTTTATAATAAAAAGCTTTAAATATTAGTTTTACATTTTATTTTCAAGCCAAAAAGATGTGTATAATTTTAGGGGGATTTAAAATTGAGTGTAAAAAAAGTAGATACAGACATATTTGAGGTGTTTTTTAGGAGAAAACCAGCCATGATCTTGGTAGCTTTAAGAAAAAATCAGAAAAACAGGTATGGTTCTGTTTTGGCTAAAGAAGTTGATTGTACATATTCTCATGCAGTTAAAATTCTTCAAGAAATGGAAAAAGCAAAACTTGTCACTTTTGAAAAGCACGGTAGAATAAAAACCATAGCGCTGACAAATGAAGGAAACAAGATTGCAGAATATATAGAAAAGATAGAAGAAGCTCTTAAATAAATTTTTATACTTCTTTTCTTTATTATTTTCATGGATATAAGAAACTTTAGTCCTAGACAATACCAAACCAATATAATTAAAACTTGCAAAGAGAAAAACACTTTAGTTTGTATACCTACTGGGCTTGGTAAAACAAAGATTGGAATTTTACTATCAATTGAGAGGTTGAAAAAATTTCCAGAAACAAAAATAATAGTTCTTACACCAACAAAACCACTGGCAAACCAAATTTACAATGAATTCAAAGAATGTACAACAATAGAAGAAAAAGAAATAATACTTTTGACAGGAAAAATTAGCCCAAATAAAAGAAAAGATCTTTATGAAAAATCAAAAATAATAGTAGCAACACCGCAAACAATTCAGGAAGATATTGAAAATTCCAGGATCAATCTTTCTGAATTTTCCTTACTAATTATAGACGAAGCACATCGTTCTAGAGAAAAATTCGCTAACACAATAGTGGCAAAAGAATATATTAAAAAATCAAGACATGAAAGAATATTGGCACTAACGGCTTCCCCAGGATCAACAAAATCAAAAATTGAAGAAATATGTTCAAATCTAAATATAGAAGCAATAGAAATAAGAAGCGAAACTGATGAAGATGTGATTTCTTTTGTACAAAACAAGGAAATAGAATACACAAATGTAGAACTTCAGCCAGAATTAAAGAACTTAAACAATTTAATAAAGGAAGTTTACAAATCAAAAATTGAAGGCATAAAAAATTTTAATATAAACAAACCAGCATCACAAATAACAAAAGTTGACTTGCTTAACTTACAGGCAAGACTACAAAAAGAAGTAAGAAACAGGAATAATGCAGCATTCTATGGTTTATTCTTGACTGCGCAGCTTTTAAAATTGAGTTATGCATCAGAAACATTAGAAACACAGGGATTAAAGTCATTGAATGATTTCTTGAAAAAACTAGAAACTGAAGAAACAAAATCAGCCAAAGCAATAATGAAAGAACTAAATATAATAAAATGCAAAAATATATGCAATGAATTGTTAGAAAAATCAATAGAACATCCAAAAATAGAAAAACTAAAGGAAGTTATCCTAAAAACAATGAAAGAAAAAGAGAACCCAAGAATAATTGTTTTTGCCACCTATAGAAATACTGTTGAAAATTTAGTAAAGTTAATTAATGAATTAGGAATAAAAACTACAAAATTAGTTGGACAAAAAGAAGGACTAACACAAAAGCAACAAATTGATGCAATAGAATCATTTAATGCTGGAAAATATAATTGCCTTGTAGCTACATCAATAGGAGAAGAAGGAATACATATTGGGGAAGCAGATATCGCAATATTTTATGACAATACTCCATCCGGTATTAGAAAAATCCAAAGATCTGGAAGGGTTGGAAGATTAAAATCTGGGAAAATTATTTTTCTTATAACAACAGGAACAAAAGACTCAGCTTACTTTTGGAAATCAAAAAGAGATGAATACAAAATGAAAGGCATATTATATAAAATGAAAGAAAAACCAGAATTATATTTAAACCAGCAAAAGTCATTAAAAGAATTTTAAAATGCCTAGAATAATAGTAGACAATAGAGAGGACAAAGAAATATTAAAAGAATTAACTAAAGA
>JACPCE010000006.1 GCA_016179945.1 Candidatus Woesearchaeota archaeon
CCCTTGTCTTTATGTAATTTATAATATTCATAAAAAACCCATCCAGGAATTAGCCATCTTACATGTTTAATATTTTTTACTTGGCTTAAAGGTTTTTTCACATTTCTAATTGAATTTCTTAATTTAGAAAATCTTCTCATAATTTACTTTAGATTTTAATATTTATATAACTATTTATTTGAACTTATTTAATTTTCCAAAATCATAAATTTTATTATTTTCCATAACATAAGCCTTAAAATTTTTTAAGTCTTGATGTAAAAAAGGACTTAGCAATTTATTTCTTAAAACATCAGTTCCAATTGTTAAAGTATTAAAAGATGGTAAAACAATTAACATCTTATCTAAATATTTTCCCTTTAAAAAACACTTGAAATTTTCATACTTTGATTTATCTCTAAATCCAATGGCAGGATGTTCATGGCCAATTATTACAATATTACATTTTCTAAAGTCATCATTGTCTATTATTTCATCTCCATGACAAACGAAAATATCATCAATCTTATAATATTCAGAAAGTTCAATTCCTTTTTTCTTAGCTATAAATGGCAATGCAACATCATGATTTCCTTTTATAATAACTAATTTTTTAGAGTATTTCAAAAACAAATCAATTATTTTTAATATATTGTCCCATTCAGTTCTATTTATAATTCCAAACTCATGTTTTAAATCTCCAGTAACTACAACAGTTTCAATATCATTATTGTTTAATATTTTTTCTATTCTTTCATATGTATCCTTAAATTGCATTCTAGGAATTAAAACCCCCCTTTGGTTTAAAGATTCTTCATATCCTAAATGAATATCTGCGATAACTAATATTTTATATTTCTTAATATATAAACATAAATCAATAATTTCAAATCCTTTTTCTATTTCCATAAAAATATAAAAATAACAAGCCTTTTAAAAATTTCTATAATAAGTTTAATTCTATGACTGGTTTATTAGATCATAAAAGAGTATTAAATATTAGTTTAGAAGGTCTTGCTTATCCGTTAAGATTTTTGTCAGTTCCATTCCGTGCTATGTTGGGTTACAGATTAGTACGTATATACGAAGATAGAGAATATGAAATTGAATTAGTTCAAGGTTTACAAAATGGAATTACAATAAGAAATCCAAGAGATACACTAAGACTATTTTATGTGCCGGAATTTTTACTTCAAGATGAAGAAAGAGCGAGGGCAGGTGATGATAATTTAATATCAGGAAATTTAGCTGCATTTTCTTCTGATGACAAGAATACATTTTTTAATCAGTACCTTAGATTAATAGACGGTGAAAGAAAAATAGTAACTGTAGATATAAGAGGAGAACAAAGATTACTATTAGAAAAGGTATTTAGAATATCAGTAGAAGAAAAATTAAGAAGATTAAAGGAAGATTCAAATTGGAGAAAAGGAGCAATAGAATATAGTAAGTTGTTATTAGATGTATGGCATGAAAAAGCATTAAACTCACTATCAACTTCAAGAGAAAAAGGTCCAGAATTATATGATGCAATAACAGGAATAGCAGAAATATTCAGACAAGAAATGTTTTAATCTTTTAGATATTTATTTAATCCTTCTATATGTCTCAGTTTTGTTTTAAACAACAATTCTCTGATTTTATAGTGTATTTTTATTCCATTTCTCTGTAATTGGTGTCTAAACTTATTAAATAATTTCTTTCCTTCTGTGTCTAAATCAGTTAAAATTACTACATCTTTTTTATAAATCATTTCTATTATCTCAAACAAAGGTTTATTTTCAAGAAAAATTACATTTTTAATACCAAGTTCATTTAGTGCTTTCTTATCTTTTTTACCTTCAACTATAACTAAATAATTATTATTAATAATTTTAAAAATTTCTTTTTTTATATTTTCAATATTATTCATCATTAACTATATGTGATAAAGCCTTAGCAATTAACTCTCCAAATTGTTTAGCAGCCTTTGGACCTGAAGCACTTACAATCCTTCCAGAAACTTCAACATCATTTCCAGTGTATTTTCCCCCATTCTTCTCAATTAATTCTTTTGTATCAGGCCAGCCAGTTGCATTTTTATTTTTAAATATTCCAGAATTAGCCAAAGTTCCAGAGCCTAAGCATATAGAAGCAACAATTTTTCCCTTGAGATAAGACTCTTTAGCAATATTCAATGCAGTTTTATCATTCCAGTATATTGTGCTTCCCTGTCCTCCAACAAAGACAATAGCATCATAATCATTAACATCTATTTTGTTAATTATTAAATTTATCGTAACCTTAGCACCAAGCATACCAGAAGCTGTACCTAAAATATTACTAGCAACAACAGTCTTCGCTTTGTAGTTTTCTAGAATTTTTCTAGGTTCTAATAATTCCTCATCCCTAAAATTATTTGGAGCAATAACAAACAAAATTACTTTTCCGCTTAAATCCATATAATCATTAGGATATAATAATATTTAAAACTAACTAAGACTAATTCAGAAAACTATAAATACAATTAGAAAATATATAATTTATGAATAGATATAAACTGCAGAAATATTTATACACAATTCCAAACTTTATAACTTTATTCAGATTTTTATTAATACCTTTTATTTTATATTTTATCGTTAAAGATAAAATGATTATAGTAATAATTTTATTTTTAATAACTACTTTATCTGATATGTTCGATGGTTTTTTAGCAAGAAAACTAAAACAGTCAAGTTACTATGGTGGAATGTTTGATGCATTCACAGATACAATATTAATATTGTCAACAATTACTTTTACTTATTTAACAAACCATATTTCTGGAATAATTTTATTAATATTATTGGCGCCAAAAATAATAACTTTTTTATTCCTGACATTTCTATATAAAGGGGAATATAAACCAACAATATTTTCTAGATTATCATCATTATTTTTTTATATTTCAATACCGATATTTTTATTAGATTTAGAAATAGTTGTAGAATATTTATTAATAATTACTGTTTATATTTTATCAGCAATACATTGGATGAAATTAATATTGGATAAATTCAACCTAAAATTCTGACCTTTTTTCCTTTAGGATTTTCTTTCATTAATTGCTGAATAGAAATTGCCTTTCCTGTTTTGTTTATTTTTTCTCTTGCTTTATCAGAAAACTTGAAAGCAGCAACAGTTAGTTTTTTATTTATCTCGCCTTCAGAAAGAACTTTTCCAGGAACAACAGCTATTTCTCCATCTCTAGTATATTTTTCTATTTTATATAAATTAACTTTTCTTCTTTGTCTTGTTGATTTGCTTAGGTCTTCTGCCAATCTTCTCCATAGCTTTACTTTTTCCTTTGTTGATAGGCTCTTTAGGTCTGCTATTAATTTCTTTAATACTAAACTTGTTGGTCCTGTTCTTTTTGCCATATTTTTGGTTTTTTATTTTGGTTTATAAGGTTTTCTCTAAAGGTTTTTTAAATACAACTAAGAAAAATATTAAAGTCAATCAAAATTAGAAAAGAAACAAAACAGACTTCTGTGGATTCGAACATGAAAATGCGGAGAACAGGATTTTCGTTTTTTACTCAAGCTTTTGGAAAAAGCTTGTATTCGAACCTGCGTAGGCCTAAGCCACTAGGTCCTTAGCCTAGCCCGTAAAGCCCATTTTGCTTAAAGCTTGTGTTTGGCCACTCCGGCATCCCCGCATAAAAATTAAGAATAAAATTTTATTTATTAATTTATCTAAACATAGGATCTGTCTATTGTTTTATCCAAGTACAAAACCCTAAGTGCTTTCACAATTTTAGGTTCTATTCTCCTTCTGTGTTCAAGAGCATATTCATACATATCTCCATTTATACCTAATTTTGTTATAGTATATTTTCTTCTATTACCCATATCACTGTCTTGATATATCTGACTTGCCATTCTATAACTCAAACGCTTTCCTGAAAAACTTGCAATAAAATCACGAGTAACTTTTCTTTTTCCTTTTATTCTAATAAAAAGTACATTTACAACATATTCCCTTAAACCTAAGAAATAAGCAATGTCTATGGGTGGAATATCTAAATCAAATCCCCTGTATACTGCCTCTTTTTTGTAAACAGGTGTAACAACTCTTTTTCTAGAACCATTTAGAGGTTCTAAACCAACACATTTAAGAATTCTCCCAATACTTGCAGGAAACATTCCATTGTCTTTAGCTAATTTTTCCAAGCCTATTTTTCTCCCCTTTTTTAAAGCAAAATAATATTGTTCAAATATATTATATAATCTACTGTAAGAAAAGTTTGTTCTTTTAGTTAAAATATATTGCATTGCTTTTTCCCTTGCTATATTGCCTTCTTTTCTTGCTTTTTCAAGAGCAATTTGTCTTAAGCAAGTTATTAATGCTGAAACAACACTCCTTGAAGAATAAAGTCTATTATTGTTTTCTAAAGGTCTTGAAACTTCATCAAGTATTTTTCTATTTTCTACCCATTGATTATATTGCCCTGTATATCTAATATAGTTTAATACAGATTGTCTACTTGTTTGACATATTAATCCAATATTTCTAAGCGATAAACCGCCATCTATGCAAGAATCAGCATCAGAATTTAATCCTCTGTAAGGTTCAAGATCTTCAGGAATATGAATATGGTGAATTTCACAAACTTTCATCAATCCACTAGGTTTTAATCTTGTCCTAAAACAAAGTTCTTCTAAAGAGTTTACACCCTTAGATAAAGCCTTCCTGATAATTGGAACAGCTAATTGTCTCTTTGTTATTCTTCTCATAAAAATAAAACCTTGTAAACAATTATAAAACTTGTGCTAATGTAACTACTTAAAAATAGTTTAATTAAAACTTAGTTAAATATAAAAACAAAACAATTACCTATTTTTCATGAATGAATTAATCTACAAACATACACTTCATAATGCAATAAAATATGAAGGTAAAGCAAATCCTGGAGCAATCATAGGCAAGGTTCTTTCTGAAAATCCAGAATTAAAAAAAGATATGAAATATTTAAGCAAGGAAATATCTGAAATAATAAAAAAAGTAAATTCTATGAAATTAAAAGACCAGATTGAAGAATTAAAAAAATTAGCTCCAGAATTACTAGAGGAAAAGAAAGTAGTAGAAGAGAGAAGACTTCCCCCATTAAAAAATGTTAAAAATCAAGTAATTCTTAGAATAGCTCCATATCCATCTGGACCATTACATATAGGTAATGCAAAGCAAGTTGTAATTAACGATGAATATGCAAAAATTTACAAAGGAAAATTGATTTTAGTAATAGATGATACAATAGGAAGCGAAGAAAAAAATATAGAACCAGATGCTTATAGATTAATTCCAGAAGGTTTAGAGTGGTTAAATATTAATTTTGATAAGAATATAGTTTACAAATCAGATAGATTAGAAATTTATTATAAGCATGCTGAAGAACTGATAAAAAAAGGAATGGCTTATACATGTAAATGTTTATCTGAAATATTAAGAGAAAAAAGGGCAAAAGGAATAGAATGTTCTTGCAGAAAATCTGAAGTTTCTAATGTTTTATCAGAATGGTATGGTATGTTAAAAGGAAATTACAAAGAAGGACAAATAGCTCTAAGATTAAAAACAAGTATGAATAATCCAAATCCTGCTTTTAGAGACAGAGTATTATTTAGAATATCAGAAAGAACACATCCAAGAGTTGGAAATAAATACAAAGTTTGGCCAATGCTTGAATTTTCCTGGGCTGTTGATGATTATTTATTAAAAATAACCCATGTAATTAGGGGAAAAGAATTAATGATAGAAAGCGATATGGAAAAATTCATCTGGGACATATTTAAGTGGAAAGGTCCAGAATTAATCCATACTGGATTATTGACAATAGAAGGAGTAAAATTAAGTAAAAGTAAAAGTAAATCTGAAGTTAAATCAGGAAAGTACTTTGGATGGGATGATCCAAGAACTTGGAGTTTGCAGTCATTAAAGAGAAGAGGTTTTAAGCCAGAAGCTGTGAGAAATTTCATTCTAAGCTTTGGTGTTAATGAACATGAATCAATGGTTTCTGTTGACAAATTTTATTCAGAAAGCAGAAAATTAATTGAATCAGAAGCTAACAGATATTTTTTAATTGAAGATCCTATTGAAATTGAGATTAAAAATTCTCCTGAACAAGAGATAGAATTAAAATTGCATCCAGATTTTCCTGAAAGAGGATTTAGAAAATATGATGTAAGTAACAAATTTTACATTTCTAAAAAGGACTTTGATAATTTAAAAGACAACAAGATAAATAGATTAATGGACTGCTTGAATTTTGTTAAAAAAAAGAATAAATTTATTTTTGATAGTAACAATTACATGGAGAAATAATTAAAGGACTAGCTGAAGATAAAATTAAAAATTTAAAAATAAACGATATTATTCAGGCTGAAAGGCGTTATTTCTGTCGTTTAGATACTATAGAAGATAATACTTATAAATTTTGGTTTACACATAAATAGTTGTTTACAATAATCTTTTTAAATACAAATTTAATCAAGAAATAGATGAATGCAGAACAAATTCTAAAAAAGTTATGTAATGATTTAAGGTATGACTTAAGTGTCATGAGAAATGCAGCTAAAATACATGAGATGGCTGTTAGAAAAGGTTATGATAGAAAGTACAAGCCAATTGCACTTGTTGCAGGTTCTTTGTATTTTTATTGTAAGAGTTCAGGAAAACCTATTGTTATGAATATGATTCTAGAAAGACTGCCTGTAGAATCAGACGAACTAAATGCTATTTACAACGAATTAAAAAAAGAAACTTTATTCTAATAATCCAACCCTTAGTTTTCTCTTAAACTATTGTTATTTTTTAGATGCATTAGAACCTGCACAACAATCATAATCACCTTCACAAGAGGCACATGGGGCTTTTTTTCCTAATTTAATATCATAGTCATCACATTCAGCGCAAAAAGATTTATTTTTAATCCAAATGGGATGAAGTTTACCAAATGTTTTTATGTATAATTCTCTAAATTTATTACCACTTCCTTCATTTAATGGTGTAAAAGAAGTATTTGGACTATGATGTAAATACTTTCCTAAAAACTTCTTGCAGAATAATGCATATTCTTTTGTAAATAAAATAAATTGGTGCCATACAGCATCAACTTTCTTGCTGGTCATTGCCAATCTCTCATCTTCGTATAAACTGGCAAGTATGACATACTTTTTGAATTCTATAAAAGCAACATTATATTCATCAATATTATAAAAGACTTTTTCAGATAGTAACTTCTCAGCCAGCCAAGGAGCTTGAAAACTATTTAATTCTTGTAAAAAAGAGTCGCTTAACAAATCAGGATTAATTAGTGTTATTTTATTTTCTTGCACTTGTATTTGCATATTATTTATGATCACAATTAATATATAAATATATTGTCAATCTTGAATATAATTTTCTTCCCTTTCTAAACATTCTTTAGCCTTATAAAGTTCTTTTTTCAGATAATTAAAATGTTCTTTCATACTTATTAATTCATTTTCTTTAATCCATTTTAAAATATCTTCAGGATCTTTAGAACTAAAAGTTTTATTTATTGTATTTTTACCAAATTTTGCTTTTGGGTGTGTAAATTTTATTTCATCATATTTGCAAAAAGCAACTTCTATTTCTTTAGTTTCTTGATTAATTCTTATCAAAAAATATCCTATTGGATCTAAAATTAGTTCTGGCATAAATTTAATATCTTAGCTAGGTTTATAACTTTTTCTTTAAACAAAATACTATGGGTGAATATAAACCAAAATTAGCATTAGGTGTTGAACATAGCCTTGAAAATCTAGACAGAGTAAAAAGTAGATTAGAAAATTTAATAGAACCAGGAACTATTGTAGGAACAGAAGCATATAGTCATCCAATAAGTTATAGGTCTTTATATCGTCCAGAAGGAACAGCAGAATTTTTTGATGAAATAAGCGATTTTATAGTATCAAAAGGGGGAATATTTGTCCCGCTGCAAACTTATAAAGATATGAGTCATAGAAGAATGTTATATGATGATCTCATGGCAGGTGATTATTTTTCTCTTGTAAAAAAATTAAGAGAAGGACTAAGGGGAAAAGCAATAGATGCAAACATAACAGATTTAGATGTTGCAGCAGAATACATGGCCACTCATAGAGAACATCCTATTGGTATTATCCTTTCTAGATTATTAAAAAGATTGTTTTTAAAATATGGTTATGATCTTGATGAATCTAGAGATGATTCAATGATAAGATTAGCAAAAGAGAAAAAACCAGAAATAATTGTTTTCGGATATATACACATTCCTTCTTTAATGGTAGAATTTCCTGATATGTCAATAGAACTAATTGTAACAGGAAAATAATTATAATATTATACAGAAAACTTAATATAGAGATTTAAGAAGATAATTCTTATGATAAATAAAGGAAAAATTGTGGTTAATGAAAAAAACTTAGATATAATACCAATAGGAAAAGAAAACGTTAAAAAAGTTCTAGATGTTATTAAAAAAAATAAATTAAAAGCTGAAGTTTTAGCTCATCCTGACACTAAAGTTACTAATTTGCAAATACATTTAGATTTATACGGTGGAACTCCAGAACAAGTAATGAAATGTCTTTGTATGGTTTCAAAAAATAAACCCTTAGTTGTTATAGCCTCTGGAGAAATTAAAATTGATACTGATAAGTTATCTAAGTTTAGCGGATTAAAAGATATAAGAATGGCAACTAAAGAAGAATTAGAAAAATTGTTTGGGAGAATGCCGGGCGCTGTAGATCCATTAACAATACCAAAAGAAATTAATGTATTTGCAGACAAAAAGTTTTTTGGAAAAGAATATGTTGTTGGTTCTGCAGGTTCACCATGTGTTGGTTTAAAAATAAATCCTAAAGAAATATTAAAAGTCAGAAAGATAGAGGTTGCAGATTTAGCTGAGGATAACAAAAATACTTCAGACATAGATAAAAAAATTGGAATTATAAAATCCTTTGCTGAAGAAATAATTCAGGAAGATGAATTAAGAGAATTATTCAGATCAAAAAAGCAGATAATTGCATATGATGGTTTTGAACCTTCAGGCAATATACATATAGCTCAAGGATTAATGAGAGCAATAACTGTAAATAAATTAACTTCTTTAGGAATAAAATTCAGGTTTTGGGTAGCAGATTGGTTTGGAATGTTAAATAATAAATTTGAAGGAGATTTAAATAAAATAAGAATAGTGGGTGAGTATTTCATAGAAGTTTGGAAAGCTTGTGGTTTAGATATGAAAAATGTTGAATTTATATGGACTTCTGATTTTATAAAACAACATCCAGAATACTGGGAGACAGTTCTTAAATTATCTATGCATGCATCTGTTCAAAGAGTTTTAAGATGTAGTCAAATAATGGGTAGGGAAGATAGTATAAACAATCCAGCAGCCCAGATTTTATATCCATTAATGCAGGCAGCAGATATTCATCATTTAGAAGCAGATATTGCCCAATTAGGATTAGACCAAAGAAAAGTAAATATGCTTGCAAGGGAAATATTTCCTAAATTAGGATTTAAACCACCAGTTGTTATTTCTCACCATATGCTTTTGGGTTTACAATTTACAGAGTCTAATTTAGAAGGTACAGATAGAAAAATAGCTATGAAAATGTCAAAATCTAAGCCAGATACAGCAATATTTATGACAGATACGAAAGAAGATGTTTTTAGGAAATTCTCAAAAGCATATTGTCCTGAAGGTCAAGAACAAGATAATCCTGTATTGGAGTATGCTAAGTATATTGTTTTTGAAAAGTACAATAAAATAATAATAGAAAGGCCTGCTAAGTTTGGTGGTAATTTAGAAGTGAAAAGCTATGAAGAATTAAGAGACTTGTTTGTAGATAAAAAAATTCATCCAATGGATTTAAAAAATACTATAGCTAAATACATTAATGAATTGTTAGAACCTATAAGAAATAATTTTGAAAAAAATAAAAAAGCAAGAGAACTAAAAGAAAAAGTTGAATCATTTAAGATTACTAGATAATTATTCATAACATTAATTTATCTTTAACTTTTCCAGTGCCTCATAAATTACTTTATAAGATTCATCTTTTCTACCATAATATTTACTAAATTCTCTTTCAACCCTTACTACAGCTCTTTTTGCATTTTCTAATGAAGAAATCATTACCTCTCTGTTTGTATCTTTAACTTGTACATAAATTTCAAACGCCCTAATAATTAAAGAGTTAAAATAAGCCAGCCTGTACTTGGGTATATCAATATCATTATTATCTACAGAATATCTTTTAAAAGCGTCTAAATGTTTTGTAAATATTAAATCTTCTTGTTCTTCATCAAATACATCATACTGCCCTAATAAATTAGCAGTATCAAAAGTTAAGGGAACAAACCTTCCTCCTTCTATATCAATAGCAATTATGCCTCCATAATCACTTCTTATCCAGTTTCTTGGATGTCCATCCCTATTACTAACTCTTAAAATATTCTCCAATGAATCTTTTAAAGAATCAATACTTTCACATAGTCTGCTTACAAAATCCATTGAAAAACCACAAGCAGTTAGTCTGTGATTTATGACTTCAACATAATCTCTTTCTCCATCTAAAGGTTTTATCCTGGCATGAATTAATCCCATAAAATCTGCTACATTGTAAAAATCTTCAGCTTCAGCTTTTCCTTCCCTAATTCTATCAGAAAGCAGTTCACCATGTGCCATCTCCATAATATAATAGCTCTTCTCATCATGATCAATAACTCCCACAGGAATTGGAACATCATAGTCATCAAAGTCTGCAGCTATTGATCTTACATCATTAGTTGCCTTGACAAAACCTTCAAGAGAACTGCGGTCTCCAGATTTTGTAACAACTTCATCACCAAATAATTCATCGTCAAAAAGAGCAACTCTGTATTTTGTGCTTGAAATCTCTATTAAATTACTTGTAGACATTACCCTCCTTATTGCTTCTAATTTTTGTAGTCTGCCTGATTCTTTATAACCTAATATTTCAAGGACTTTTCCATACAAATATAGGATTTTTGGATCATCTGGATTTCTTTCAGCAGCATCTTTCATATAACTGACAGCATTAGTATCTTTATTTAACAATGAAATAAAAACCCTGTTTATTGTTGACTCATCATCAAGTTTATTTCTAAATCTTAATTTCCTTATTCCCCTGCTTATAAAATCCAATCCAAAAGTTCTTCTGAAAAAATCAACATAATTTATTCTCTCACCTTTTTTTGAAAATAATCTTAATGCTCTTTTATAACATTTAAAAGCATTAATTCTGTCTTCAGATTCATAAAAATTATTTCCCAGATCAACTAGATCTTCAATGTTTCTTTCAGCACTGTTAGGCAGATTAACTAATTGCTCTTGATGTTCAATAGAATTATCATTATTCCCCAAGACAGTATGAATTAACTTAGCAGACCTATGGTAGTATTCTCTTAAACTATGTCCATGCAGCAATGAACTAACAACTAAAGATAATGCAAAACCAGCAGATGTTAAAATTCCAGATCTTGCTGCTATAGAAAACATGCTTCCTGTATGATCTAATAAATCTTCAAGTATATTTCCGCTTAAAAAAGGCGTATTTGGATGATGAACTCTGTATCTAGTTCTGTAATCATAATAAGAATAAAATGAAAACATGAAAACCAAGCTTGATAAAGCTAATGGACGTTCAAATAAAAAATTATAAGCTTTCTCATAAACAGAAGTTTTTATTCTTTTTATGCTTTGCTTTATTCTTCTTAAGTTTTTTAATCCTCTGCTTAAGGTTTCAGTTATAACTCCTGCATGTATTGAATTTTCTAAAGTTAGGCTAGGTAAATTCCCGGGGATAATATCATTCATTTTTCCCTCGCCGTAATAAGTTATTAATCCGCCAGAAAATGCACCAAAAAAAGCAGCAATTTTTGGATTTTGTAAAAACCAAGAATAAATGCCTTTGGCTTTTAATCCTCTGCCTTCTAAAATATATTCCTTTATTAAACCTACAATGCTATAAATACCATATGCAACAGGAATGTTTATTCTTTCACTAGGAATAATTTCAGGATATTTATAGCGCAAATATTCTAAGCCAATAAAAAATATACTAGAGGTAATAACAGGATGTCTTATTATTGGACTGTCAAAAAAATCCCTTATCCCAGATCCAATACTTTTGCCAGGAGTAGATTCCCTTTCTAAATCTTCTTTCACTATGTCTTCCAGAAATTTTGCCACAGAAAACAAAATAATTTTTATATTATACACTTTACTAAACTAGAAAATAACTTTTAAAGAACTTACTTCCTGGATATATTCCACATAATATTAAAATAACTTCTAAAACCGTCAGTCATATCCTTCTCTCTAATAATTATGGAAATTGGCTCATCCTTCCATACAATTAACGAAATATTATTGCCATAAACATAAATAGACATATTTGAATTAATTACACTACTTAAATATTTAATTTCAGACAAAGGAATCCTCTTATTTAAAATAAATTTTCTTGATTCTAAATCAAAAAGCATCTTAATGTAAATTTTTTTCTCAATCCTTTTAGCATCAAACCTAGATGTATAAATATTTAATAATTCATTAATTTCTATAAATTTACCAATAAAAATTATTTCTTTTCCTTCTCTTATCAAATCATCAAAAACAGTTTTTAGTGCCTGTTTTCCCCTAAAAAACAAAACTTCATTTTTGCTTTTGTTTGATTTATAAAAATTCTTTAGATCTGGCAGAATATTTTTTAAAATATCTTCTTTTTCCTTAAGTAATTCAAGTAATCTGTCAGGATTTACAGCTTCAAAATATCTTTTGTTCTCAATTATAATATTACTTATCAGTCCTTTTGACCTTAGCCTGTAAAGTATATCATAAGTAGTTCTTCTATGTGTTCCAGTTTCTTTTGTTATTAAACCTGCTAATGATGGTCCTTTTTTTACTAAAGTTAAATATACCTTAGCCTCAACAGCTGTTAATCCTATTTCTTCAAGTTCGCTTTGCATAAAACAAAGATAAATCAATGAATAATATAAATATTGTGGTGTTATATCTCACCTCAAATATTTAAATAAAGAAATATCAAACAATATTATATGGCAATAGAATCAAAAATAGAAACACCTGAACCAATACCAAGAATTTATGGATTGGGAACAAGAACTAGCGCCGGAGTCCATGTAGTTTATCCTCCATCTGCTTTTATGACAGCAGCAGTTCAGCTAGCAACATCAGGAGAACTTGAAAGAGATATAGAAGGATGGCAAAGATATAGAAATGAATTAAATAAAAGAACAGTAGAAGGAAAACACAAAAGATCAGATTCTCCAGTTTTTAAATTAACAGGAAAATTAGCTAAGCTTGTTGATGAAGATCCAAAAAAAGTAAAGGAAATACTTCTAGAAGCAATAGTAAGAAGAGAAGAAGCAATGAATTTGTGGGTAAAAGATAGATATGAAGGAGCAATCCAATATGATCCAAAAACAGAAAGCCCATATTATGGAATTTTGCATTTAACAGGAAGGGTAGCATCAAAAAGTAATGCTAGAGGAAGAAATGCATTTAGAAAAGTCTCAATAAGTAATCCAAATTTAACTACTGAAGGAATGTTAGGAATAAGGGAATTAAATTGTGATTGTGAGGATGCATATTACAATGGAATTAAAGACAAGCTAAATGCTGTCTTCTGTCATCACAGTGCAGCATTGCAGTTGCTTTATTATGCAGCAGTAAATGGTAATGATAAAGAACTTGTTAGATTTAGAGAAAAACTTATAGACAAACCAGAAGATATTCCAGCACTTCCATTTAATATAACACATCAAAATTCAAGAGCCATAGCGTACTTAAACATAGAATTTTTAATTGCAAGGTATTTAGGAAAAGGAAATTTATTTCAAATAAACAGAAAATTATCAAGATTAGGTTATTTATTGTTTTCTCCGGCAGTTAATACAATGCTAAGAGAAGGAAGAATGTGGTTTGAAGTGGTAAGACAAGAACTAAGGGATGTAAAAGAAGATCCAAGATATATAAGAGATACAATAGGATTAATGTCAAGAATTAGTGAAGAATTAAAAGGAGAAGGTTATAGAAGAAAAGGTTATTGTGTAGAATATGAAGGAACGCCTTATGAAACATTAGCCAGAAGATGGACAAGTGAAGATGGAAACTGCTCAATAAGTTTAGTTTATAATAAAGATTTGCCATTGCATTATATTCATAAAGAAGCTCTTGATTTGGAAGTTGATTTATATGGTGATAGAAAAATTACTGTAATAGAGAATGACAAAACAGGAATTATAGATTCTCATCCATATTATAGATTAGGAAAAAATTATAGAGAAATTGATGATATGACTAGAAGATTGTGTAGAACAAGAGTTATACTTCCGGGATCTAGATCTGCTAAGCACAGAATAGTAGTTCCAACTTCAATAGATAAGAGATACAGAAGCACAATAGCCATTGCTTCTAAAAAAGCCTAAACAAATAAATAGCTAAACCAGAAATTAAGGGCACAGTAATATTATCATCAATAACTAATTTCTTTGTCAATCTAAGTTCTACTGACTCTATTAGCATTCCAAATATGGAAGCTATCAATGCTTCTTTATAATTTACAAAAATTAATGCTCCAAAAAAAGCAAAAACAATTCCAGCTACTGTTCCTTCTAATAGTTTATTTTTATTTAAAGGATGGGTTGTTCTTCCAAAATGTGTTCCAACTAAATAACTGATAGAATCTCCTATTGTCAAAACCATTATTGATGCTAATGCAATATTCTTCTCAAATAATATAAGGCTTAAAAAACATCCTAAAATAAAAGTTATAGCCCCGATTCCGGGATAATTATTTAAATCATTTTTTCTATCTAAATGTTTTAAACACCAGTAAATTAAAGGTATTTTTATTTTGTTTGTTAATAAAGAAAGAAATATTCCTAATATTAGGATTATCCCTAAAATTAGAGCATTAAATATTCCCAAATCTATCAATAAAACTAAAATTAAACCAGAAATCATGTGGAATATCTTTCTCTTGACTTCTATTTTATAATCCATAATTTTATTCAGACAAAAAATTATTTAAGATTTACTTAAGAAGAGGTTTAGCAGCACTGCCAACAGCTAAGACATCTCTTTTAGCACCATCATAAATCTGGCCAATACCATTTACAAATTCGTCACCCTTCGTACCATAACTCCTGTGCAATTCAGAAGCCAATTGTGCTACCATACCTAAACTAGCAACTGCTTCTAGTCCTCTTTTTGCATCGCCTGACATCATGCCAGTCATAAGATCATAAAGTCCTAAACTACCAAAAGCCACTATACCTGCTGCTTTAGCTAATCTTCCTATTCTAGAATCTCCAATTCCAGTTAAATTAAATTTATTTAATGTATAAAGACCACCATAGAATAAGGCTGCATAAGGGTTTCCAGCGCTAAAACCTAAAGCAGTAACGCAATTTCCGCCATAAGCTGCAATAGCTCCTACATCTTTATCTTTTACTGTCATGAGAATTATGAAAATTAACATATTTATATACTTTTCTATATTTACCACTAATAAGATACAACATAAAGATAGTTTTATATATAAAAAACAAAAACAAAAATTAACATAATTAACATGGATGATACAAAATTTATAGATTATATAGAAAAACGCGTAGTTGAAAATACAAGAGTTATTAGATTAGAAAATGGCTTGACTATTGTACTAGAAAAAGAAAATAATAGTTCTGGTGTTCTAAATGGTTTACTAGATGTTAAATTTGGATCAGTAAATGAACAAGAAGGTGATGAAGGAATAGCGCATTTCTTAGAGCATATGTGTTTTAGTGGTACAAGAAAATATCCAAATAGAAAAGAAATAATTAAAGCAGCTAATAGGATTGGGATGTATTTGAACGCATCAACAGATTTAGTTACAATGTCTTTTCCATTTAGAGCATTAAAAGATGATTTAAAACCAACAATTGATCTTATGACACAATTGGCTTTTGACCAAACATTTCCTGAAGGAGAAATTGAAAGAGAAAGAGCTAATGTTTTGAATGAACTAAGAAGAAATTTATCAAATCCTTATTATCTAATTAGTGGATGGTCTAATGGTTTATTTATAAGAGGATTTTCACAAGGCCACAGTGGCATAGGAACAGAGGAAACAATAGGAAAAATAAACACGGCAAAAATTGTTAATTATAGGAATAGGTTTATGATACCAAACAATGCATATATTGGAATTGTCGGAAACATTAACGATAAAATGATAGAAAAATTAGAAAGAATTACTTCTAGTTTTAAACGTGGAGAAGAAGTCAGAACTGTAGAAGTCCCAGATGAAGAAGTAATAACAAAAAGGCAAGTTAATGAAATGTTATTTTATGGAATATCGAGAGCGTATGTAAAGTGTTACTTTAGAGTACCAAGAATAGGTCATGAAGATTTAGCACCTCTAGCTTATGCTTCTGAGATTTTAATAGCAAGCAATACAGAAAGATTAAACGAAATGTTGAGAGAAAGGCATGGTTTAACATATGGTATTGGAGGATCACTTGACGTTGGAATATACAATAGTGGTTTAGTTTTATGTTTTGATGTTGAACCAAAAGAAGTACAAAAGTCAATAGAAATAGTTGAACATGAAATAGAAAGATTAAGAGAAAATTTAGTTGCAGAAGAAGAGATTGTAAGTGCTATTAAGTCTACAAAAATTAGGTTATTATCAAAATTTTATGATGGTGGAAGTGCTGCTTCATTGGTTTTAGCTAGAGAAAGATTTGGTATAGACCATATAAGAGAGATGAGAAGAACTTTCAGAGTTAATAGAGAAGACGTAAGAAGAGTTGCGCAAAAGTATCTAGGACTGGAAAGTTCAATGATAAATATAGCCTATCCTGCTTAATAATTATGATTCTATACATTTTAGATATTGGTTTAGTCCTGAAAAAATTTCTAGAGGAATATTTGAAATAGATCCAATGAAACCAGCACTAGAAAGAGTATTATCACAAGCAAAAAATCCTATTTTAATAGAACATGAATGTATTGAAATGACTGTTGATAGGATATTAGAAATAGCAGCTTTAAAATAAATTCATATAACTAAATGTTTATATAATTAAAATTATTAAATTTATACTATGAAAAACCAAGAGGTGGCTGAAATTCTCTATAAAGTAGCAGACTTGTTAGAGCTACAGGATGAAATAAGATTCAAATATTTAGCTTATAGAAAAGCAGCTCAAACAATAGAAAGTTTATCTCAAGATATTTTAGAAATATACAAAAAAGGAGGAATAAAAGCTTTGGAGGAAATTCCCTCAATAGGCTCTGCTATAGCTCAAAAAACTGAAGAAATTATAAAAACTGGAAAATTAAAATATTATCAAGATCTAAAAAGTAAAATTCCGATTGATGTTGATTCTTTAATGAATATCGAAGGCTTAGGCCCAAAAAGAATAGGCATTTTATACAAAAAACTAAAAATTAAAAATATTAAGGAACTAGAAGAGGCTGCAAAAAAAGGCAAGATAAAAAATATTTCAGGTTTTGGTCCGAAAGTAGAAGAAAATATTATAAAAGCAATTGAATTTTCTAAAACTTCCAAACAAAGGTTTGTTTTAGGATTCGCATGGCCTTCAATCAAAGAATTAGAAAATAAAATTAAATCAATTAAAGAAGTTGAAAGAGTAGAAATATGTGGTAGTTTTAGAAGAAGAAAAGAAACAATAGCTGATTTAGATATTTTAACAATTAGTTCAAATCCAATAAAAGTTATGGAAGCATTCACTAAATTAGAAGATGTAAAAAGAATTTTAGCAAAAGGAAAAACAAAAAGCACTGTAATAATAAAAAATAATATGCAGGTTGATCTAAGAGTTCTTCCAAAAGAAAGTTTTGGTGCTGCTATGCAATATTTTATAGGAAATAAAAACCATAATGTTAAGTTAAGAAAAATTGCTATATCTAAAGGATACAAATTAAGCGAATACGGCTTGTTCAAAGGAAAAAAAATAATAGCTGCAGAAGATGAGAAGGAAATTTACAAAGCCCTTGGTTTAGAATACATTGAACCAGAAATGCGCGAATATACAGGAGAAATAGAATTAGCTATGAGAAATAAACTTCCAAAATTAGTTCAATTAAAAGATATTAAAGGTGATTTGCACATGCATACGAATGAAAGTGATGGTTTGAATACAATGGAAGAAATGATTGAAAAAGCAATTTCTTTAGGAAGGGAATACATTGTAATAAGTGATCATACTGGATTTCTGCAAGTAGCTCATGGATTAAACGAAAGGCAATTGCTGAAGCAAAAAGAATTAGTTGAAAAAATGAATAAAAAATATGAAAATAAAATTAAAGTTTTAAGTGGATGTGAAGTTAATATAAAAGACAGTGGAAAGCCAGATATTAAAGAATCAGTTCTAAAACAATTAGATGTAGTGACTGCAAGCATACATTCAGGGTTTAAAGGTTCAGAAGAAAAAATAACAAAAAGAACAATTATTGCAATGGAAAATACAAATATTGACATAATTGGTCATCCAACAGGAAGGGTTTTGCAAAAGAGAGAACAATTTTCAATAAATATGAATAAAATATTTGAAAAAGCAAAAGAAACAGGAACATGTCTTGAAATAAATGCATTTCCTACAAGACTTGATTTAAAAGATATTCACATCAGAGAAGCTGTAAAAGATAAAGTTAAACTAGTTATATCAACAGATTCACATGAAATAAGTCATCAAGAATTTATGCAGTTTGGAGTATGGCAGGCAAGAAGAGGATGGGCTGAAGCAAAAAATATCTTAAATACCTTGCCACTGGATAAGTTTTTAAAAAGCTTAAAATAAATCTATTCTATATCTCAATTATTCTTATAAATCAAGAAATTATTATAAAAGTAATGATAAAAAAAGTTGCAATCATTGGAGCGCATGGGGTTGGAAAAACAGGATTGGCATATGCACTAGCAGCTGCCTTGACATCTAGAAGTATTTCAGTTGAGCTTATTCTTGAAATTGCACGTGAACTTAGGCGTGTTGAGCCAGAAATTGTTAAATTAGATGAGGAAACAACGATTGACTCACAGGCAAGAATTCTAGAATACCAATTTCAGCGTGAAATTGAAGCAGAAAAGCTTGGAAGATGTGAAGTTATAATTTGTGATAGGTCTTTTGATAATTATTTATACATGGAAAGGAAATTCGGTTCTCAGCAAAAATATGAAGAGATAATTATTAATCATCTGAAGGAGCACCCATACACATTGATTGTAAAAGTTCCAGTAATTTCAAAAGAAATAAAAAACGATGGTTTTAGAAACACAGATTACAATTTCCAGCAGGATATTGATGCCAGAATAGAATTATTCTTAAAAAGATATGGAATTCCGCACGTTATTCTTCCAGAACCAGTCATGCCTAACAGAGAAGAATGGACTTATATAATATTAAACAAAATTGGTTATAAACTTAGATTTAATGGTTTTGAATTTCAGCAAAAACTAATATAAAATTATAAATAAATTATATTATTAAATACATGAAATTAAGTAATATATTCTATGCAAGATAATTATTGCCTAAGATTTATAGTACTTGTAATATACAATAAATTATATAAACTTAATAAAAATAATAGTTCTATGTTTTACAAAGATATAAACTACTTAAAAGAAGCATATTCTCAAAGAAAAGAAATAATTCAAAACAGGCTAAAATATTTCAAAAGTGTCTGGAATGAAGATAATAAAAGAATATTTGCTGAATTGTGTTTTTGCTTATTAACACCACAGAGCAAAGCTAAGTTATGTGATGCAGCAATACAAAATTTAGTAAAAACAAATTTGTTATATAATGGATCTGAAGAAGATATTAAAGATTATTTGATAGGTGTAAGATTTAACAATAATAAGGCAAAATATATTATGGAAGCAAGACAATTATTTAATAATGGATTAAATACTAAAGAAAAATTATCTAAATTCAATAATGATTTCGAACTAAGAGAATGGTTAATAGAAAATGTTAAGGGAATGAGTTATAAAGAATCAGGTCACTTCATGAGAAACATTGGAAGATATGAAAATGTAACAATTTTAGATAGGCATATATTAAAGAACTTGCACAAACATGGGGTTATAGAGGAAATTCCAAATCCATTAACAAAAAAACAATATTTGGAAATAGAAGAAAAAATGAAATTATTCTGTAAAGAAATAAGTATAGGTATAGAAGAAATAGATTTATTATTCTGGTCTGAAGAGACAGGAGAAGTATTCAAATGATAATAGTAGATGTTGAAACAACAGGCTTTGATCCTAACAAACATTCCATAGTAAGTATTGGAGCAATAGACTTAGAAAATCCTAATAACCAATTTTATATAGAAAACCAAATTTGGGATGGAGCAGAAATTTTTGAAGAGGACCCATTATTACCAGGCCCAGGTTATGTATCCTCATTATCAGTTAATGGATTTACTAAAGAGCAAATAAAAGACAAAAACAAACCAACATTAAAAGAGGCAATAGGACTTTTTCTTAAATGGACAGAAAGTTGCAATATAAAACTTTTAGCAGGACATAATCCTTATTTTGACATGGACTTCTTAAGGTCATCTGCATTAATTCACGGTATGGCATGGAAATTAAGTTATAGAACAATTGATCTTCATACTGTTGTTTACTTAAGCCATAAAAAAAGAGGATTAAATCCACAAAAATTAGGTTCAACAGAATGTTTTAATTATGTTGGTCTTCCAGAAGAACCAAAACCACATAATGCTTTAAAAGGAGCAAAGATGGAAGCTGAAGCTTTTTATAGGTTAATTTACGGAAAGCCCCTTCTAGAAGAATTTAAGAATTATCAAGTTCCGGATTATTTATCAAACCTTGCTCAAAAGTAAGTCTTCAATTTTTTCTAGGTCATTAATTCTATTTTCTATTGGTAGTGCATTGCTGTGCAGATTCCAAAATACTTTTTCCAGCCATTCAACCCAATCCTTGTCATAAATATTATATAAAATATACAAGTCTTTACTAAGTTCATTTTCCTTATAGTCTTGTTTCTTTTTCTCTTCTCTTAATCTAGCAATTTTATCATCAACAACAAAACCTCTTAAAGGCTGTTCAATATGCCTGACTTCCACTGCATCATAACCAACTAAATGATTTAGTTCTATAATCTTTTTAATATTATTAATAGAAGCTATGTCAACCCTGCATAGTATTTTTATATTAATTCTTTTCCTTGCAAGTTCTCCCAAGACATCAATTAATCTAATGTTATTATATATATCATTAATGAAAGATATATTTCCAGAAAAAATAAACAACTGCCTGTTTGTAGATTTAAAAATATCAAATAATTTTTGGTCTTCTATTTTATCCTGAAAACTGACAAAAGCTTCTTTCTTATTTTGATCAACTAAACTATAAACATCAAAAGGATTAAAATCATACTTTTTCTTTCCAGATCTTATTTTGTCTAATAAAATCTGCTGTGCAGTACTTGCCCTCATGCCTTCTAAGTTAGCCCAGTAAACAATTTTTAATGCGCCTTTAGTCCCGCCTCTAAAAGTCTTTATCTTAATAGTACCATATTTCTCAATGATATAACTTATGTATTTATCAGCAGTTACCCAGCTTACTTTTAGAAGTTCAGCAATTTCCTTTACAGCCCTAGGTTGTTTATAAACAAATTCATTTACAGCTTTTATTGCATCAGGAGTAAGCATATTATAATAAAAATTAAACACTATATAAGTTTTTTGATGGCAAATACTTATACTTACTAAAACACCTATATAATTCTATGAGTTTAACATTAGAGATAGGACTTCAAGATAATAAACCTGCTATAAAGTCCTATAAAACTGAACTTTCACAATATCTTTCAGATTTAACTCATCCTTTAGAAGTTCTAGAAATAAGTCATAGAAGAAAGGAATTAACTGATATTTTATTAGATCTAACAGAAACAACTCAATTATCTCTGCTTTGTGATGAATCAGAAACATTAGATCATTTATTTGATGGATTATTACAATTAAGAAAAGAGAAAAGGCCCCTTTATAAGAGATTTCAAAAGGAAATTAATGGAAAAACTAGAGATCTTGCTGTTCCACAAAAACCGCTTGATTTGTTCTTAAGAAATTATGCTGGACCTATAATAAATCAAGCAGAATGTCATGCACAAGCACATGGTGGGGAAAATAATTGGAGTCTAACAGAAAGCATAAAAACACATTTACCAATAGGTATTGCATTATCATTTGATTTATCACAGGCATTTAAAAATACACATTTACAGTATGTATTTGATTTTTATTATAGTCTAATATACAAAAAAACAAGAGATAAAAAAACAAGCACTGATTTAGCAGGATTTTTAGCTACAGTATCAACTGTCTATTATAGAGACGGAGGTTATGCTCTTCCTCAAGGTTCAAATATTGCTACAAAGTTGTTTAATAGATTGCTTTATCCAATAGATGAATCACTTAGTAACTATGCCAAAAATAGAAATTTAACTTACACAAGATGGATAGATGATTTTATTCTAGCATCAAAAGATAGAGATAAAACAAATAAAGAATTAATAGAAGCTACAAATATTGTTCAACCATATTTTCCTTTATCTGAAAAAAAGACTTTTCTTCAAAGAGACAAACCTGTCTACTTACTGGGGCAAAAGATTGTAGACTGTTGGATTACTAAAGCAACTACTAAAGAAATTCAATCAAAAAATCCAATGAAATCAACAACACATTACTTATAATCATGCAAAACTATAAGGAGATACACACCTGGGAGCATACATGTAGTTCAAATATATTAGTAGAACGTATTAAAAAATATCCATTAAACAGAGAGTTGCTAGCGGAATTTGGAACTAGAAATAAAGTCTTCATTACTCATAAAGATATTACACCCACATATGGTTTATGTCATAGATATGATAATGATTTTCATATAACAATTAATAGAGAAATCTCAAGAAGAGAAAGAGAAATTACTTTAGTCCATGAACTGTGTCATGCAGTATATAAAGATAGATTAATGTGGATGAGGTCTAATAAAGACAATTTAGAAGTTATTATAGAGGAAACAGGCGTAAGATTATACTCAGAAAACAATGTTTTTTTCAAAGAACTTTATAAAAAAATAGCACCAATTGAATGGAAACAGGAGGAATTTATTTTTAATTAAAATGACAAAGCATATAATAATAGGAGAACCTGGATTTAGAAAAACAAATTTTATTAAAAAACCTTATTTTAAACTACTCAGTTAGTTATATAAATCATATTTATTTAAGATTTCTTATGGACGACTTGGTTTCTTTAATTGAAATAATGAAATATAATTTAGAGTCTATTGAAAAGGAGATAAAAAAATTAGAGAAATATAAAAATAATATCATTTACATAAGGTTAATCATTTTGGAAATAAACAAAATAAAAGTTAATCTAGATAACATGAATAAAAGCAAAATAAGAACCATAACAGATTTAATTAGAATAATATTAAGAAGATTAAAAAGAATAAAAGCAGAAGGTGAAGATGAAAAAATAAAGGCAGTTATTGATGGAAATTTAAGGGAATTCCTAGTTCTATTAATAAAATTGGATGGTAAAATTTAACAAAAACATTAAAATATGCAATAAATACTATATTTACAATGTTAATATTCACAAAAGAGGATATAAAATTAGATTTAGCAAGAGAGAAGGAATGGATAATAACAAATGGTTTAGGTGGTTATTCCTCATCTACAATTTTAGGTTTAAATACAAGAAAATATCATGGTTTATTGGTTACATCATTGAACAAAAAGTTGAACAGAAACTTATTGTTGAGTAAATTTGAAGAACACATTATTATAGGAAAAAATTATCATAATTTAAGCATCGATAAGTATTCTAACACAAATTATCAAAAAAACAAACATTTAGAAGGATTTGTATATAATGTTTATCCAACTTTTAATTATAAAGTGGAAAATATTGATATAATAAAATCTATATGTATGGTTCATGATAAAAATGCAATTATAATTTCTTATAAAATAATTTCAGATAAAAATTTCACAATAAAAATAAGACCTTTGGTTAATTGCAGAGAATATAATAAACTCACAAAAGAACCAGATTGGGTTTTTGATCAAATTGCATCGCAAAGAACAACAGTAATCAGGCCAAGTTATGAACAATCACCTGCAATAATAATTGGCTGTGATAGGGGAACTTACAAACAAAAAGGAATTTGGTATAATAATATGGAATATGAGCAGGAAATTTTCAGAGGACATGATTACATAGAAAACCATTTTTGTCCAGGTGAATTCATAATAGATATAAAAAAAGGAATTAGTACATTAAATTTCTTAGTAGTAGGAGATAAAGTAGATGAAGCATACTCAACATTTGATAATTTATACTCGCTAGACTATAAGGAATATAAAAAATTCTTTGAATATGAAGTTAATAGAATAAAATCTATGATTAAATTATGTTATAATTTCAATAATATAAAAGAAGACAAGCTCCTACCTTATTTAATCCAAGCAAGTGATTCATTTATAGTAAAAAATCAAAAATCAATAACAGCAGGTTATCATTGGTTGTATGAGCAAGGAAGAGATTCAATGATAAGCCTTCCTGGATTATGCCTAGCAACAGGAAGAATAAACGATGCCAAAGACATATTACTAAAATATGCAAAGCATTGCAGCTATGGTTTAGTGCCGGACAAGATAAATCCAGAAGAAATAAAATATAATTCAATAGACACATCATTATGGTTTATTCATGCAGTATACAAGTTCTACAAATATACAAATAATTTAGACTTCATAAAAATAAATCTTTGGAATAAGATTAAGGAGATAATTGATTATTACAAATATGGGACAAATTTCAATATAGCAATGAAGCATGACGGCCTAATATCATCAGAACACAATTCACCATTAACATGGATGAATTCAAAATATACATTAAGAAAGGGAAAGTGTGTTGAAATAAACGCATTATGGTATAATTCATTGAAAATTGCAGAATTATTCGCAAAAAGGTTTAATGAAGATTTTGAACAGTATATTGTTATAAGCAACATGGTTAAAAAAGCATTCAATGATAAATTCTGGAATGATGAAGAAAAATGTTTATATGACAGAATAGAAAAAAATAATAAAGACTCGAGTATAAGGCCAAATCAAATTTTTGCAGTTTCTCTTCCATTCAGTATTTTAAATCTCAGGAAAGAATACATGATTGTAAAAAAAATTACAGAAGAGATTCTCACACCATATGGATTAAGAAGCCTAACACCAAAAGATAAAAATTATATTGGTTTTTGTGTTGGAAGTCAGGAAGAAAGAGAAAAAGCTCACTATAATGGGGCTGTTTGGGGATGGCTTTTAGGCCATTATATAGACGCATACTTAAAAATTCATAATTATTCTGAAAAAGGAAAACAAGAAATTGAAGAAAAAATTATAAAACACATAGCACACAACATAAAAGATTATGGTTTAGGAACTGTGTCAGAAATGTACGATGGAGAACACCCTCATATTTCAAGAGGGTGCATTAGTAATGCCTGTAGTGTAGCAGAAATAATAAGGGTTTATATAGAAAATATATTAAGAAAAAAAAATAATGTAAAATGGGATTAAATACAAAAACAAAGGCAATTATTACAGCAATGATTCTAGCAGGCATTGGTGTTCCAATATACAAATTCATAAACACAATACAGGAAAGAAAAATTGCACAACAAACAAGATATCATTTTGAAGATTTATATAGGGAAGCATTAAATGCCTTTAATAATAGTAATTACAAATTAGCATTAATAAAATTAGAACAAATTAAAGACATAATAAAAAAGACCAATAATGAAATATACAAAAATATTTACAACAACCTTATAACATCTTTGGAATTTTCAATAAAAGCTCAGCAGGCAATTGATAAAGGGGATTATAAATTAGCTATAGATTTTATAATAAGTGCAAAAGGAGCATTAGAAGGAATTAAAGATAATGAACTAAAAAATCAAACTCAAAGAAAATTATCAGAATTAGAGCTTGCGCTTGGTAAAGAACTAGCAGAAAAACAAAAAATAAAGATAAAGCAGGAGTTAACAGCATTCTACAAAGAAGCACTTTCTAAATTCAATAGTGACAATTTCAATGAAGCAATAGCCATTCTAGCAAAAGCAGAAGGAAGATTCAAAAATAATAGAAGCGAAGAAAGAAATTTAATATCGACATTTAAAAACATAGTATTACATTGTAAAAAGGCTGAAGAAGAATTTGACAATGATGATTTTGAAAAATCACAAAGCTATGTAAGATTGGCTATAAGCTTTGCAGAAGGAACTAGATTACCAGATAAAGAGGTTATATTAAGAACAATACGTGGGTTAGAAATAAAAGTAAAAACAAGAGGTATTGAAACAGAAGAAAGACAAGAATTACCACCTGTTGAAGAAATGTTTAAAACTAAAGAAACAAAACCAAGTGAAACATCAGAAACAGCTTCAAAGTATGTAACCTATTTCAGAGATTTAGACAGATTGAAAAGTCTAATTAATTTAGGAATTAACAGAAGTGGTACTAAAGGTAAAATAGGCAGTGGTACAATAAATGTGAGATTTACAACATATGACAAAAAATTATTTGAAGTTTATGTTGTAGTAAGGGATGGAAATGTTGAAAAGATAGAAAACGGATTAAGTACTAAACCAGATGTAGATATAACTTTAAGTGAATATGACATTAATGATATATTAAGCTCTAAAGAACCAATAAAAGAAGCAAAAAATAAAATAGAAGACAAAAAAATTTTATGTAGTGCACATAGCGCTGGCTGGAAATTTAAAATATGGTTGCTGAAAAACTTTCTATAAAATTTATCTAATTTCAACAGGAAGTTCTCTTAACTTATGTTCAGCTTCTAAATCAAGTTGATAACATGTAATACTGACGAGATCCCTTGCCATTTCTCTACCTTCAGATCCAGAAGCAGGATGAACAAAAAACCCTAAGCATTCAGGAGGAGCAAGATTCATACCACTTAACTTTAAATGTCTTTTTTGCAGTAAAGTTGTGTAATTAGTACTACCATCAACTGCTAGTGAAGTGTAAAATCTTTCATCAACAACACAAGGTCCAGAAACACCATTTGGGGGAATTTTCCAATAAGGATCCTTTTTATCTATAATGCATCCTAATTCTCTTAAGTGCATATGTCCACTTGCTAATAGATAAGACTCGGTGTTTTCAGCATGCGGTACAAATGCCTCAGGAATGGAGGTAAGATCATCCAAGCTTTCAGCAGGTAAACCTAATTGATCACGTGGATTTACAACATAAATTCCAGAAACTAACAAAAAACTTTCACTGCTTGCCTTACCTGTAACTTCGGGATCAATTCTTCTTAATAAAAACCACATATCAGCACGTCCATTATTAGCATACTTTTCAGGATTCCCATATTTATCTACAAGAAAATCAAAATATTTTCTAGGCATTACTATCATAAAATTAAAACTATAGAAAAATTTATATTGTTATCTAAGCAAAGGTATTTAGAGGTGGTTTAAATTAAAATATACATTGGTGCGGATCATGCGGGCTTCAAGCTTAAAGAAAGACTAAAAATATTTCTTATTAAATCAAAATATAGCATAATAGATTTGGGAAATAAAAAATTCCAGAAAAACGATGATTACCCTATTTATGGTTACAAAGTAGCCAAAGCAGTAGTGAAAAATAAATATTCAAGAGGAATATTAATATGTGGTTCTGGACAAGGAGTATGTATTACTGCAAATAAAGTAAATGGTATAAGGGCAGCACTTGCAGAAAACATAAAAGATGCTTATCTTGCCAGAAGAGATGATAATTGTAACATTATATGCCTACAAGGCAGATATACAAGTTTAAAGAAAGCAAAAATAATTATTAAGAAGTTCTTAGAAACAGAATTCAAACCACTAAAAAGGTACAAAAGAAGGATAAGTGAAATAAAAAGACTAGAATGAAATATAAAATAATTCCAACATTAATGGCAAAAAACCAGAAAGAATTAAACATTTTAATAAATAAATACAAAGATTATTTTAAATACTTCCAGGTTGATGTAATGGATGGAAATTTTGTTAGAAATAAAAGTAATTGGTTTAAATTCAAACTTCCAAAAAACTTCACTTATGAAGCACATTTAATGATAAACGATCCAGAAAAATGGATTAAAAAAAATTATAAACAGTTTGATATATTAATTGCAAATTTTGAAAGAGTAAAAAATCCTATGAAATTGATTGAATTTGTTAAAAGTAAAAAAAAGAAACTAGGATTTGTCTTAAATCCTGAAACATCAATAAATTTAGTTATTCCATATTTAAAATATTTAGATAGGGTACTAATTTTAACAGTTCATCCGGGAAAATATGGCGCTGAATTTCTACCAGAAACATTACACAAAGTAAAAGTATTAAGAAAAATATATAAAGGAAATATAGAAGTAGATGGTCATATTAATCCAGAAGTAATCAGATTATGCAAAATATTAGGAGCAAACTTATTTGCTATAGGTTCTTATTTAAAAAATAGCAAAGATATATCTAAAAGTAAAAAGGAACTTAGCAAATTTTTATGATATAAACAAACTATAAATTCATCAGCTTATTAACCTCTTTAATGATTTCTTTTTCTTCATCAGTTTTTACAACTAAAATTTTGTTTGGATTAATACCTAGAGCCTCTAAATTTTTGCAGACTAAAGTTCTGACAAACTGAGAATTTTCACCAACAGCACCTGAAAATACCAAGAAATCCAAACCATTCATCGCAGCATAATAACTTCCAATATATTTTTTAATTTTATAAGAATAAAGCTCCAAAGCAAAAATGGCATTTTTATTCCCTTTATTGTTTAAATCCAAAACATCTCTTAAGTCACTAAATCCTGTCAATCCAAAAAATCCAGTTTCATAATTAAAATAATCTTGCTTAATACTTAATTTTTTTATTAAGTAATTCACAGCATTTAAATCAATATCCCCGCATCTACTAGATCCAAAAATACCTTCTAAAGGAGTAAAACCCATGCTAGTATCAAAACTCTTTCCATTCTTTATACAAGTTATACTAGAACCACCACCCAAATGACATACTATTATTTTATCTGGTAATTTTTTATATTTTTCCTTTATTTGGTTTATAACAGATTGCAGTGCTATTCCATGATAGCCATATCTTAAAACTTCAAGTTTGTCTGAAATATTTTTATTTATAGCATAATATCTGGCAACACCTTGAATATTAGAATGAAATACACTATCAGATATTCCAAAAAATTTTGCATTAGTTAATTTTCTAATTTTTAATATTTCATCAATTAAAGGTTTAATATGCAAAGGTGCAAGTTCAGAATAATATTTTAATTTTTTCATATAATTATTATCAATTCTTTTATGATTTAAAAAATATTTTCCAGGCGCAACAACTCTAAAACCAATAGCGTCTACAAATTCAAAGCCAAAATTATTTAAGATTTTAAAAACGTAATTAGCTGAATTATAAAATTCTTTAATTGAAATTTCCTTATTTTCTTTTTTATAATTAGAAAAAAAATATGCAAAATACTTATTATCTAGCCTGTAAATCTTTAAATCAAAAAGCCTATTGTTATTGGTATAAAAAGAATATTTCTTAGACATACTGCCTAAATTTACAGTTAAAATTTTCTTTCCCATTTCCAATCTTGAACTTCTGGAAGATCAACACCGTTCTTTATTATATATTCATTATGGTACTTAAGTTTATCTTTAAATATACGAATTAAATTACTTGCTTTTGCTATATTAACAGCACTGAATTTAGCTAAAATATTTAAAGCATCTATTGCAAGATTAAACCTGTCTGTTTTATTTCTAACATGCATGTCAAATGGAGTTGTTGTAGATCCTTTTTCAATATAGCCATGAACATTAAACCTAGAAACATTACCAAATTTAAACAACAAAGCTTCTATATCATGAGGATAACCCTCATAATTAAATATTACTGGTTTGTCATTAGTAAAATAATTCTCCAAATGCTTATTTTCGCCAATTCCTAGAGCAGAAACCTCAATTACATTTACAAATCTCAATCTTAATTCAGGTAAGTATTTTTTTAAGTAACTAATAGCAGCTAAACATTCTTTTGTTAAATAATCACCAATGCCTACAAAAACCAAGTCAGGATTTTTATCACTTGCAAAATCCCAAGTCATTAATCCAGATTTAAATTCTTTTTCAGCTTCACCTAAGTTCAACCATAATGGTTCAAGTGTCTTCCCGCAAACTATTACATTTATTCTATTTCTAGATTTCAGGCATTCTTCCAATACAACCAAGGCACTATTCGCATCTGGCGGAAAATAAACCTTGCTTATTCCGTTCTTGTTCAATCTGCCGCTGATAAAATTGGGATTTTGATGAGAAAAACCATTATGTTCCTGCCTCCATCCAGATGAAGTTAATATATAATTGAAGGAAGCAACATCTTTTCTCCATGGAACTTCTCTTGAAGTTTTAAGAAATTTCTCATATTGATCAGCCATGCTGCTAACTATCTCTACAAAAGCTTCGTAAGAAGAAAAAACAGCGTGTCTTCCTGTTAAAATATAGCCCTGTGTAATTCCTTGTAAACAATGTTCGCTCAATACCTCAATAACTTTTCCATAAGAAGAAAAATCTTTATCCCATTTCTCAAGAGGCCACACAAAACATCTCTTTGTATTTTTAAAAACATCATCTAATTTATTAGAATATGTTTCATCAGGAGACATTAGCCTAAAATTATTGTTTAATTTAAAAATTTCACTTAAATATTTTCCAATTCTTATCATACTAACAGAAGAAGATTCACCTGGTTTATTGAATTCTTCATAGAATTTTCTAATTTTTCTAATGCTTGGCAAATTCAATTTTTTACAAACAAATTCGTTCATTCCCATACAATATTTTAATTTAGGAATAACTAGCTCAATGTCTTTTGAAAATTTTCCATTGAATAACTCATTAAAATTATAAGATATCAACCAATCTTCCAAGGCCTTAAGCTCAGTTAAGTCAGATTTAGCATTTTTTGCAACAACTTGATGTGACAAACAATTTCCCTCTATTTTATTTCCATTAAGTTCTTTTATTCCAGTCCAACCCTTTGGAGTTTTAAGAATTATCATAGGCAACCTAGGTGCAACAACTTTAGATTTTTTCAATTTTAAAATAGAACTATAACAATATTCCAAAGAATTAATCATATTCTCATAAATATTATCGCCTTCAACAATTATTGGATCATAACCATACCCATAAAATAAAGAACTTAATTCCTTATTACTCATCCTTCCAAATATCGTTGGCCCTGAAATTTTATATCCATTTAAATGTAAGATGGGCAATACCACGCCGTTCTTTGTCGGATCTAAAAATTTATTCAAATGCCATGAAGCAGATAATGGGCCTGTTTCAGCCTCTCCATCACCGATTAAACAAGCAACAATTAAGTCAGGATTATCTAGAGCAGCACCATAAGAAGTAGATAAAGAATATCCTAATTCTCCTCCCTCTAAAATAACTCCTGGAGCCCCAGGATTGCTATGGCTAGGAAATCCATATGGCCAGCAAAAGTTTTTTGCAATATAAGCTAACCCATTTAAATTTTTATAGGCCTTTTTATAATATTTAGACAATGAGTTCTCTAAAAATAAGTTCGCTTGCAAAGCAGGAAACCCATGGCCAACACCCAAGACAAACAAGATTCTAGCATTATGTTTTTTTATCAAATAATTTAAGTTTCCATAAACAAAATTAATTCCAGGACAAGTTCCCCAGTGTCCAAGCAACCTAGGTTTTATATGTTCAAAATTAAGATTATGTTTTAATAAAAAATTATCTTGTAAATAAATCTGGATTGTTGTTATATAATTAGCAGCTCTAACATATTTCTTAATAGCTTCAACTGCCTCTTTTTTATCCATATTATCAAGCTTTTTTACTAATATAATAATTTATCGAAATTTTTATACAATTTCAATTAAATTGAGAAAACTATAAAAGATAGTTAAATTATAAAACAACATGGCATTTTTAGACACAATTAAAAATTGGTTTAAAAAAAAGAATAATTCTTTTGTAAAAACTGTAAATATTCCTCCGTCTGAAGAAAATAAAACAGAAACAGTAGAAGCTTCAGAGCAAAAAGAGCATGTTCAGGAAGAAAAAATAGAAGTTCCAAGCTACAATAAGGAAGAATTAATAGGCATTTTGGATTCCTATAAAATAGACAACAAAGATTTTGCTCTTGAAAAAATTCAGAGTGAAGCTGAAACAATACATACATATGTAAAAGGGCTAGTAAAAGATCTAAATTCATACCAAGACTTCAAAAATGAAAAAGAAAAAATTGAGCACGTTATAAAATCAATAGGAAGCAAGATAAAATTAATAACAAACCATGGATTAGAATTAAAAAATTTAATAGCAAATCTTGAAAACCATTACTACGAACCGCTAATTGATAATATAAGAAAAGTAAATGAAAAAGCAAAGAAAGAAGAGATAAAAAATTTAATTTCAGACTTAGAACATGATAAAAATTTAATGAAGACACTGGATACCCAGATAACAAAAGTTGTAGGGTATAATGAATTATTTAATCCAGATAAAAATCCCAAATTCAAAGAAGATATAGAGAAAGAAGCTACAAAGAGGGTTGTTCATGGTGATTTAAATGACCTTCTTAACAGAATACTTGAAGCAGTTACAGATAGGGTAATAAGCGCAAAATCAAAAATAGAAAAAATAGATTATATAAAAATAATAAAAGATATGGTATAATATATGAAAAAGCTTATATATTATTCTAAAACATTTAATTTGTGCTAAATAAATCAGATTTTGAACAGATAAGAAAGGAAATGCGAGATTTTGAAGTTAAAAGAGAAGAAACTATAACAGCTTCAAGAGAAATAATAAATCTATCAAAACAAATTATTTACTCTGTACATAGAAATGACTTGGAAAATGCAAATAAATTAATAAAAGATATAAAAAATAAAATAAAATTATTAGACAGAAGAAAAAACTATGATACAGGAATAAGTTTAGTCGCTTTTCAAGAATATGTGGAAGCCATAACATTCTATGAATTAATAAAAAATAATAAATTGCCTACAAAAAAAGACCTAGATGTAGAGCTTGAAGCTTATTTAAGTGGTTTAGCTGACTTAACAGGAGAACTTGGAAGAAAAGCAGTCCATGATTCTATAAAGAAGGACTTTAAAAGTGTATTAAGAATTAAGGAAATAGTTGAAGATATATATGGTGAATTTTTGAAATTTGATTTAAGAAATGGTGAACTAAGAAAAAAATCAGATTCAATAAAATGGAATTTAAACAAGTTAGAAGATATGGTATTCAGCCTACAATTAAATTCTAGAATATAATTATTTATAATAAGCTAATCCTTTGCTCCATTTATGAGTTTTTAATTTGGCAAAATCATCCTTTAGGTATCCAAGAATTTTAGTATGAAATTTAGGTTCACCATATGGAAGGCTTAACATTTTTGAAGCTATTTTTTTGTAAGCCAAAGAAACATCTGAATTAGGGTTCAACATTGTTGCAGGCTTTACTTTGCTTAAGGCTTCCAAAACCCTGACATTGTCATTAATAACTCCAACTAAAGGAATGCCACTTAATCTTTCCATATCAGCAGATTTTAATTCATAGTTCTTACTTCTAACTTTATTTAAAATTAAACCATTAATGTTCATCTTCTTATCCCTGGCTAATTTTACAGCCCTCAATGTTGTTCCTAAAGTAGGCAAGTCAGGAGTGCTAACAACATATAATTCATCAGATGCTACAATAGTTGATAATAATTCATTATTCAATGTTGGAGAAGAATCTAATAAAACAACATCATAATGATTTTTCAATTGATTGACTTTTTCCTTAAGCTTCATGTAGTTAGCATTAGAATTAAAACCATTACCCATACCACCAGGAAGAACATGAAAACCAAATTCATGCTCATGTATTACATCACTGAGCTTTACTTTACCATTTAGTAAGTCAAATATAGAATATTTATTATTAGCAGCACCAAGATGCAAAGCAACATTAGGTGAAGAAAAATTAGCATCAACAACAACAACTTTTTTACCAAAATCATTAGCTAATACATGGGCTAAATTTATTACAGAAGTTGTTTTTCCAACACCGCCTTTTATTGATATTATACCTATTGATTTACCTTTAACCAATATCTACACCTCTTTAAATTACTTTTAATACAATTTTATTCCTTATTTGGGATTTATTAAACTTTTCATTATTGGCATTAAGCATCATGTTATTGTTTCTCTTCCTTTTTAAAATACTTCTCATAATTCTCTTTTTTTATTTGATTGTTATAGCTCTTTCCATTATTTGTAAGTTCAAATATTCTAACATATTCAGAGCTAAATATCTCAATTACCAACTTCTTACCTATTAAAAAAGTCAGATGCTTTTCAACAGTCCTCCAATTAATTCCTGAATCAGTAGATATTTGATTTATTGTTTTTTTTTCATTGCCTACTGTTAACAAAATCAAATCCCTTATAACATTAAAAGTCCTTTTTGATTCTCTTGAACCTAGATCTATATCAAAAGATAAATAATTTGTATTCTTTAGTAAATCCATTCTTTGTATTATAATAGAAACTCCAACTACAAAATCACCATTAAACAAAGGCGAAGTATTAAAAATTAAATCAAGTTCTTTTCCATATTTATCTTGCTTCTGTGTTCTAAAATTAAGTGATTGTCCAGATTTTGCCTTGTCAATTATTGTTTGAATTTCGTAGCTTAAACTATTTTTTATAAATGGAATAAATTTTCCAATTGCTTCTCTTTCTGTATATCCAAACAAACTTTCAGCCCCATTATTCCAAAGAGTGACATTGCCTTGTAAATCTGTTGCAATTATAACTTCATTAGAATTTCTTATTACATTCAAAATTAAGTTTTCATCCATTAAAAAATATCACCTCTATTTAATAGATAAAAAAAAGAATTAGCTACATTAAATGCAAGACTATTTTCAGCACCCATTTTTAATATTTATACATAGAAAACTCTATATAAATATTTCTTTTATGCTTAAATTGATGTTATTTTAGTAGCTATTAGCCTTTATATTTTAGAATATTTCTTATACCGCCAGCAGGATTAATAACATCACCATTATATCTTGGAATTAAATGCAAAATTAAGTGTTCAACAGTCCTACCTGCAGATTTTCCTTCATTTACTCCAATATTATAGCCATTAGGTGAGAATTGGTCATCTAAACTCTTTTTTAACTCTTTAATTAAATGAAACAAATCTAAAGATTCTTCGTCACTTAAGTCAAAAAAAGATATTACATGCCTCTTAGCAATAATCAAACAATGCCCTAAATTTACTGGGCTTATATCATATATTGTATAAAAAGATTTACTTTGTTTAAGAATTATTGTTCTATCACTTATTAATCTACAAAATAAACATTCATTCTCTTTCATATAAATTCTATAAATTATTAAGTTTAAATAAATTACTAAACATTAACCTTAACAAAAAATTCATCAGAAGACAAAACTTTAATGTCAGCAGTAATACCTTTGTGCCAATTTTTAGTTATTTCTTTAGGAAATCTTAAGAAAAATGTCTTTCCATCAAAATTCACAGCTCTTTCAATTTCTATAACTCTTTTATTAAGCATTTTCTTCATAGACAACAATGTATCAAATTTTTCAGCTTGTTTACTATCAAGATATTCTTCTTTACATTTAGGGCATTTCCATACTTCATAGTTAAATATAGCACTACCTAACCTCATTTTCTTTATTATTTCTATTGCTTTTCTTCCATGACAAAAAACAGGTTTTTCAAATGCATCTCTAGCTATATTAAATTTTACTTCTCCAATTATATCTTTCTCAGTTACTCTCATTTTTTCCTTCTGTATAGTCTTACTTGCCATTTTGAACTTGGATATGCAGTTACTATTCTAGCACGCTTTCCAATTTTCTTTAATATAACAGTTATATGCCTATTATATTTTCCTATGCACATATATTTATTATTCCCAGACTTAAAGTAAATTGGATCGTCATAAAATATTGTTTGTTTAATTTCTATAATTTCTACACTATGTTTATGAAATATCTTGTTTTTTGTATTCTTGCCAATATCCAATGCTTCTATATTCATTTACTAATTGTCCCATAGTACGATTTAAAGTACTATTAATTAAAATACTTTTCGTTAGTAATTGGATTCAAAGTTTAAATTACTAATCTAAAAATTATTGAAAATCTTCAAAAAAACAATGAATAATCTTTAACAAACTTTTTAAATATTGTCTTAGTAACAAGTTCATGCAAGAAGGATTATATTTAAAAGACTGTTACTTAAAAGAATTTGATGCAGTAGTAGAAAGTGTAAAAGATAATAAATATATAATTCTAGATCAGACAGCATTCTACCCAGTAAGTGGTGGTCAACCAAATGATACAGGTAAAATAATCCACAATAATCAAGAATATAATGTTGTTTTTGTTGGTAAATTTGACACTAAAATTTCTCATGAAGTTGATAAAGAAGGTTTAAAGGAAGGGGATAAAGTTCATTGTATTATCAACTGGGAAAGAAGATATAAATTAATGAGAATGCATACAGCAGCACATATTTTAGATAGTGTGATTCACAAAGAAAGTGGTGCTATGTTTACAGGAAATCAATTAGGTGAGGATCAAAGTAGACTAGATTTCAATCTTGAAAAGTTCGACAGAGAAAGAATGAAAAGTTACATTGAAATGGCAAACGAAGAAATAAGGAAAAATAAAGATGTAAAAATAAGCTTTATGCCAAAAGAAGAAGCTTCAAAAATGTCAATGCTTTTAGACTGGGATTATGGAGATATGAAAGAA
>JACPCE010000007.1 GCA_016179945.1 Candidatus Woesearchaeota archaeon
AAACAGTTAGATAAGAAAGGACTTGTTTTCTGCGGTGCTTTAGGTTTTCAGCCAAACATGACTAGTGATGGTGATGCTGCCCAAATTGCAGAGTATTTAAAAGCAGATTTTTTTGTTAATCTGACTAATGTCAATGGATTATTTGAAAAAGATCCTAGAAAATTTAAAAATGCTAAGTTGATTAAACGTATTTCTTACCGGGAATTTTTAAGTATAGTCGATAGAATTAAATATGAGGCAGGACAGCATTTTGTATTAGATCAGACAGCAGCTGAAATTATAAACAAAGCTAAAATTAAAACAATAATTATTAATGGAAAAAATTTAGATAATTTTATTAAATATTTAAACAATAAAAGATTTCTTGGTACTGTAATCAGTTAAGCTGCTTCTCTTTCTTCTTTTTGTTCTTCAAGATCTTCTAAGATATCGACTAAATATTTTTTAGAAAGTAATATTTTATTCCTTAATTCACCTGATAGAATTCTTTCTTTTAATGCTGTTATGAGTATTTTAAATCTGCTTTCTGTTGATTTTGTTTCTGATTCAATTAATATAACGTTTGCATATCCTCCCGGGTTTATTTTTTCACTCATTCTATTTATGTAATTAACCCTTACAACCATTATTAATTTTGATAGTGTTCTTAATATTTCCTTTATTTCTTCAAGACTTTGCTGCATTGATAGTATGTTTGCTGTTAATTCTGTTTTATTTAATTTCATAGATTCTTCAAGTATTATTATTGTGTCTTGTATTGCTTTGCTTGTTAATTCTGTTATTCCTGTTATTATTTGTTCTATTGGAAGCATAGATATGTGAAGGGATGTCATCGATGAATCTATTTTTGATATTAAATCTTTTCTTTTTTCATTTGAAATTCTAATTATTCTTTCTTGTTCTATTGTTGTATTTTCAACTCTTTCATAATTTTCTATAATTTTATTTGTATTTCTTAAATCTTTTAATAAATTTAATGTAGATTCTAATGTTTTTATTATTTCAGGAAATCCTTTAATCATTTCTGCTATTGCTTTTTCTACATTAGACGAACCAATATTTTTGTTTTGGTAACTAAAATGTTCGTAATATCTTTCAACAATTAGAAGGTGTTTTCTTATTAAAGAGATAATTCTATGTTCGTCTATTTCTCTTCCCATGAAATACTGTCCTTTTTTTCCCTTTAGCATATTATTTTTAAAATGTGCATATTTAATAAATTTGTTATTGTTCTTTATTTTATGATAATTGTTGTTACTGGAAGTGTGGCTGCTGGAAAGACCAGTATTTCTAAGCTGCTGAGTAAGAAACTGAATTTTAATTATTTAGATGTTAATGAATTTGTTGAGAATAATAAATTAAGAAGAAAATATGTCCAAAAATTTGATGCTTATGAAATTGATGTTTCTGAATTAAGCAGAAAATTAGCAAATTTAATTAAGAACTCAAAAAAGAGTTTTGTTATTGATTCTCATTTAAGCCATTATTTATCAAGAAAATATGTTGATTATTGCATTGTTTGTAAATGTGACATTAAAATTTTGAAGAAGAGATTGGAAAATAGAGGTTATAATAAAATTAAAATAAGAGAAAACCTGGATTCTGAAATTTTTGATGTTTGTTTGGTTGATGCTCTTGAGAACAAACACAATGTTATTGTTGTTGATACAGATAAGAAAAATCTTAATGCTTGTGTAAAAGAAATATTGGAGAAAATAATTTTATAGCTACTCACAAGTAGCAACAATAGAAAACTTTATTTACAAGAGATTCTGGCCTGTCTAGTTTGTACTTGAGCGGGGGTTTGGGTCTGGGTTCGTGCAGTGGTGACTTGATTGGCTCGAATTCTGTCGGTCGGGTCGTCGTAGTAAGTGGCGTAGCCACGCAAAAATTTTCTGAGTAATTTTCTAATTAATAAAAAGTTAAAATTTTAAATAAGTTATAAATTCTACTTTCCAAATCTTCTATCTCTGTTTGAGTATTCTTTTAGGCATGAAATAAAGTCTTCTTTGGTGAATTCAGGCCATAATTTGTTTGGGAGAAATATTATTTCTGAGTAAGCTGATTGCCATAATAAAAATCCACTTAATCTAGATTCTGAAGTTCTTATTATTAAATCCGGGTCTGAGCTTAAGTAAAGTTCTTTTTGTATTAAATCTTCATTTATATTCTTAATATCTAAGCTATTAAATTTAGCAGCTTCTGCTATTTTTCTTACCGTGTCAACAATTTCAGCTCTTCCACTGTAAGCCATTGCAAAATTTATTCTATTTGGTAAATTATTTTTTGTTTTTTCCATAAGATCAAACATTGTTTTCTGTATGTCTTTAGGAAACATCCATAATCTGCCTATAAAATTTACTTTTATTTTTTCTAATTTTTTTTCTTTGTAAAGTTCCTTAAATGCTTTTTTAAATAAATTCATTATATAATTAAATTCATTTTTAGGCCGATTGAAATTTTCTAAAGAGAAAGTATACAGTGTTAGTTCTCTAATTTTAAATTCTTCACACCAATTCATTAATTCTTTAACTTTTTTGTAACCCCATTCATGGCCTTTTTCTGGAGCTTTCATTAATCTTTTTGCGAAACGACGATTTCCGTCTAAAATTATTGCAAGGTGTTTTGGAATTTTCATGTTAATTTGGTAAAGTAAAACCTTTTAAATCTTTTTTATTATTAACATTTATGAATTATGATATTGTTCTTATGAATAGGGATGTCTTAACTGAGGATTTTGCCAAATTACTTGGTTTTTCAAAGCTAATTTTTAAGGAAGACTTTAGTAAGTTTGGAATAATTGAATCAAAAAATTATGAAACTGACAGAAAGCTAATAGAAAATAAAAGAATAAAAGTTTTGGTTGATCCCCATGTTAATATTGAAAGAGATTCTTTGCATTTTAGAAAAGGAGGCTTGAATCATATTGTTTGTAATTTAGCACATAAGAATAGTGTTGCGGTTGGTTTTTCTTTAAGTAGTATTGATAGTCCTGTTATTATTGGAAGAATAAGACAAAATATTAAATTGTGCAGAAAATATAATGTCAAAATTTTATTTTTTACTTTTGCTAAAACTAAATATGAATTAAGAAGTGCAATTGATTTAATTTCTTTACTTCGTGTTTTAGGAATGAATGGAATGGAAGCAAAACAAGCCCTGAGTTTTATTTAGTTGAAGTGCAATAACTTCTGAACTTATGAAAATTTTATAAAGAAAAACCTTTATAAATTTGTAGATAATTATTAACATGGATGAGAAGGAAGCGAGAGAGTTATTTTTTCTCTTGTTAAATAAATAATGATGAAACAGAAGGTTTTATTGCCTAGTTTAAGAGAAAAGAAGCGTTATTTAGTTTATGAAGTTTTATCAGAGTCTAAATTTTCTTTTAAAGAATTAAAGGAAGTTATTATTGCAGTTTTTAGGGATTTATTTGGTCTACATGGATTGTCTATTGCAGGTCTGGAGTTTATCGAATATAAGGAAAATAAAGGCATAGTTAGAGTTAGTACTAAGGGCTTGGACATGTTAAGGGCAAGTTTTTGTTTTGTTAGAAAGATTAATAAGGATGATGTAGTTTTAAGGAGTTTAGGTGTATCTGGAATGTTAAAGAAGGCAAGAAACAAGTTTATTCTTGGGGGTGAATTTTAAATGCAACCGACTTTAAATCATCAAATGATGGGTTATGATAGAAGCAGTACTATGTTTAGTCCTGATGGAAGACTTTTACAAGTAGAATATGCTAAAAAAGCAGTAAGACAGGGAACTACTTCATTAGGCATTGTGTGCAAGGATGGAGTTTTGCTTTTAGCAGATAAGAGAATACTAGAAAAATTAATGATAGGGGAAAGTATAGAGAAAATATTTCAAGTTGATGATCATATTGGTGCTAGTGCAACTGGATTTTTAATGGATGGAAGAGTATTAATAGAAAGATCGCAGTTGATTGCTCAGCAACATAAAGTTACTTACGATAGTCCTATGGATATTTTATCTTTAGTTAAGGACATTGCGAATTTGAAACAGGCTTATACTCAGTTTGGAGGAGCAAGACCTTTTGGTGTAAATATTTTATTTGCTGGTGTGGATGATGAAGGACCACAATTATTTCTTACAGATGTAACTGGAATTTATTTTCAGTATAGAGCCACTGCTATTGGAGAGATGGAAACACAGTTAAAAGAAATACTTGAGAAGGAGTATGATGAGAGCATTAATCTGGAGCAGGGTTTGAAGTTAGCGATTAATGCATTTAAGAAAGTTTTTGGAAAAGATTTTGATTCAGATAGGTTAGATGGTGCGTATATCAAAACAAGCGATAAGATATTTAGGAGGCTTGACAAAGAATATTTAAGGAAGGCTTCGAAGAAAGCCTGAATCTTTGTCTTTTTTTATGGTTAGAGTAGAAGATGCTGTTATAGCAAAATTGAAAAAAGAAGGTAAGACTTATGAAATCTTAGTTGATTGTGAGAAAGCATTAGACTTTAGAAAGGGAAAAAGTGTTTCTATAAATGATGTTGTTGTTACTGAGGAAATATTTTATGATGCTAAAAAAGGGACAAGGGCTTCTGAGCATGAGTTAGAAAAAATATTTGGAACTAGTGATAAACTTGATATATGTAAAGCAATAATTATGGAAGGCACTGTTCCATTAACTGCTGATTTATTAAGAAAAGAATTAGGGGTTAAAAGAAAGAGAATAATTGATACAATTCATAGAAATGTTGTTGATCCAAGCACAGGAAAACCACACCCTCCGCAGAGAATAGACGCTGCGATAAACGAAGCTAGAGTTAGAATTGATGAAAATAAAACAGCTGAGCAGCAGGTTCAGGAAGTGATTGATGCTATAAGAAGAATATTACCAATTAAATATGAAATTAGGGAACTAAGTGTCAGGGTTCCTGCACAATATGCAGGCAGGGCAATGCCTATTATTAAGAAATATGGAAAGTTATTAAGCGATGCATGGGAGAATGACGGTGGCTTAAGGGTTAATGTAGAAATACCTGCAGGTTTGCAAGAAGAGCTTGAGGTAGCTTTAAATAGTATTGCCAAGGGTAGTGTTGAGATAAGAATAGTTAAGACGAGGTAAAATGAGTAATTTAATTGTTGCTGAAAGGGAAATTGTTGTACCAGGACAAGAATTGGCAGAAGGTATGGATTTTTTACCTGGTGATTATGTTATTAGAGATAAGGACAAGTTAATTGCTACTAAATTAGGTATGGTTAATGTAAGTGGAAGGCTTGTTAGAATTGTTGCTTTGAATGAACCTTATTTACCGAAAAGGGGAGATTTGGTTATAGGCAAAGTTGTAGGTGTTGGAATAGGTGGTTGGCGTGTTGATATAGGTTGGCCATTTGAAGCAAATTTATCTGTTAAAGATGCAACTTCTGATTTTATTGAGAAGGGAGCAGATTTAAGCAAGTACTTTAATTATGGGGATTATATTATGGCTGAGATAGTTAATGTTGCTAGTTCTAAAATTATAGATCTTAGTATGAAAGGGCCCGGTCTTAGAAAACTTGGTCCTGGAAGGTTGTTAAATATTCCTTCTTCAAAAGTTCCTAGAGTAATAGGCAAACAGGGAAGTATGATAGGGCTAGTTAAGGACTATACAGAATGTAAGATTTCTGTTGGTCAAAATGGAACTGTATGGTTAAGAGGAGAGGATCCAAAAAAAGAATTACTTGCAGTTAGTGCAATAAGAAAAATTGAACTTGAGAGTCATATTTCAGGATTGACTGATAAAATTAAGGAGTATTTGGAGAGTAAGAAAGATGGTTTATGAGAAGCGTTTAGATGGTAGAAAGTTTGATGAGCTTAGGCCTGTAGAAGCTAAAGTAGGTGTTGTAGACAGGGCAGCAGGTAGTGCGATGTTTAAAATAGGAAAAACCATTGCAATTGCTGCAGTTTATGGCCCTAGACAATTATATCCACAAGTATTTCAGAATCCTGTTGCAGGTGTTTTAAGGTGTAATTATAATATGCTTGCTTTTTCTGGAAGTGGAGAAAGAGTTAGGCCAGGACCTAGCAGAAGAAGCAAAGAAATTTCATTAGTAATTGAAAAAGCTTTATTACCATTATTAGATCTTAGTAATTATGCTGGAGCTGTTGTTGATGTTTTTATTGAATTAATTCAAACTGATGCAGGTACAAGATGCGCTGGTATTTGTGCTGCTTCTATGGCTTTAGCTGATGCAGGAATTCCTATGAAAGATTTAGTTAGTTCTGTAGCAGTTGGCAGAGTTGGAGGTAAAGTTGTTTTGGATTTAAGTAAAGAAGAAGAAGACTATGAAGGGCATGCAACAGATATTGCAACTGCTTTTTCAACAAGAATAGGTCAAGTTACTTTGTTACAAATGGATGGCGAAGTTTCCAAGGAAGAGTTGAAGAAGGCTTTGGAATTGGCGAAGAAGGGATGTGAGAAAATTAAAGATATTCAAGTTAAAGCATTAAAAGAAAGATATGTTGGTGGTTTAAATGAATGATATTACTAAAGAGCATTTGCTTGATTTGTTTGATAAGGGTTTTAGATATGATGGAAGAAAGTTTGATGAGTATAGAGAGATTAGTGTTGAATATGGGATTTCATCAAGAAGCGCAGAAGGTTCTGCTCGTGTTAAGATTGGCAGAACAGAAGTTTTAGCTGGAGTTAAAATGGAGATTTCTGAACCTTATCCTGATAATCCTGATGAAGGTACTATCATGGTGAATGCTGAACTATTGCCTTTAAGCAATCCTGATTTTGAGTCTGGTCCTCCAGGCATTGAGGCTATAGAATTATCAAGAGTTGTTGATAGGGCTATAAGAGAAGGCAAGGCATTAAATTTTAAGAAACTCTGCATCAAAAAAGGTGAGAAGATGTGGATTGTTATGATTGATATTTATCCGGTGAATGATGACGGAAATTTATTTGATGCAGCATCGTTGGCAGCCATGGCAGCCCTTAAAGACTCTAAGTTTCCAAAGGTTCAAGATGAAAAAGTAAATTATAAAGAAACCTCTAATGAGAAGTTGCCGTTGGAAAGATTACCTTTGTCTTGTACAATATATAAAATAGGTTCTCATTTTGTGGTTGATCCTTGTATTGAAGAAGAAAGTGCAGTTGATTCTAGACTTACTGTTGGCGTCTTGGAGAATGGTGAATTATGCTCTTTGCAAAAGGGAGGAGATCACGGTCTAACTCCAGATGATATTGATAATATGGTTGAAATAGCTATTAAAAAGACAAAGGAAATTAGGAAGGCATTATAAAAATGGAAGAACTAACTAAATATGAAAAAGCAAGGCTTATTGGGGCAAGAGCTTTACAAATATCTATGGGTGCACCATTATTGTTGGATTTGAAGGATGTAGATTTAGAGAAATTGAACTATAATCCAATAGAAATAGCAAAGTTAGAGATGGAAAAAGGCGTTTTACCAATAACTGTAAAAAGACCAATGCCAAAGAAAATAGAGTAAGTTTTTTAAGTTATTTCTCTTTTTTATTTATATGATAATAAATGAAATAAAGCTGAGTAAACAATTTTTAATTTTTGGAGATGAGGTTGTTATAGTAACGAATCATGGCAAGATTTCTATAAAAGAAAATTGGAGCAAAGATCTTGTTGAAAAATTAAATGAAAAACTAAAAGATTTTGAAATAAACAGTGCAGAAGATTTTTCTAAGTTGAAAGAGATATTAAAAGAACTAAATTTTCATAAATATTTTGTTATAGAAGCTGCAATTATTAATAATACAAAGCAAGTTTGGAGGTTTTTTAATCCAAGCGTTGTTCAAATTCCAAGGCCGATTTATATTGCTCTTAGTAAAAATACAGGTGCAAAACAATTTGTTATTTTTTCTTTAAATGCAAATAATTTTGATGCAGTACTTACTGCTGGCAGAAAAATTGCTGATTTTGTTAAGAAGAAAGAAAGCTATCTTGATAATATTAAAGAGGAACAATTACTCATGTTAATTAAAGAAGCTATTGATATTGAGCATGAATTTACTAATTTTGAATTAAGGATTGGAGTTATATTTAATAATTTTATTGATGGAAAATATAATTATCTTGATTCCAAATTAGATCCAATCCAGCAATTTGACTTTGTTTCTAAATTGATAGAAAAATATAGTGTTGCTTATGTAGAAAATCCTTTTGTAGAAAATGATCTTGCAATGTATGAAAAATTAAATAAGAGATGTAAAAGTTCATCTTTAATATGCATGAATTCTAAAGTAAATGAATATACAGAAGGAATAAATAAGCAAGCATTCAATGCCTTGGTTGCTAAATTTACTGATGTTCCAAGTTTTGCAACAGAAATTAATTTTTTTAAAGATAATAACATTAATATCGTTGCTGATTTTTCTTCTGAATATACTGATGTTGTTGTTGGTTTAGGAATTCCACTAATTAAAATAAACGATGATAAAATTGGAAATGAAATATCAAAAAAACTAAAAATTATTGCAGATGATATTCTTGATTACAAAAACAAATTAAATTAATTAAAAACACAACATATATAAATAACTACTAAACTTATAATATTGAAAATGAGGTGTGATGAATGACTGAGTCTTTATTAGCAACAGGTAATTTATTCTTACAACCATTATTTAGGTTATGGCAAGATTTTATTTCTATATTTCCTAGTATTGTTGTTGCACTTTTATTATTAATTTTAGGATATTTTATAGGATGGGCTATAGGACATGCTGTCAAATGGCTATTAGATAAAGCAGGACTTGATAATATTGTTAAAAAATCTGGAATGACAAAAGAATTTGGCCATACACATATTCCTAATTTATTAGGAGAATTGGTTAAATGGTTTGTATTTATAATTTTCTTACAAGTTGCAGTTGATGTATTAAATTTAAATACTTTAAGCAATTTATTGAATGATTTTGTAAGATGGCTTCCAAATGTATTGTTTGCTATAATTGTCTTCTTTGCGGGCATAGGTTTAGCTCATTATATAGGTATGAAAATAAGGGAGCATACTAAGATGAGAGGGATGCTAATTGCTGCAGGCATAGTTAAGGTAGTTATTTTATATTTGGTTTTGGTAATTGCATTGCATCAGATAGGAATAGATGTTAGCATTTTGGAAAATGCTTTCTTAATATTGCTTGGTGCATTAGGTCTTGGATTTGCACTTGCAATGGGTATAGGTTTAGGCCTTGGTTTAAGAGATCATGCAAGTGATTTTGTTGATAAAATAAAAAAGAATTATTAATTTTTTTATTTATTCTTTTCTTTGGTAAATTGATTTATTAAATATAATTTTAAAATTTGGATTTTAGTAATATGTTATGTTTATATTGTTGTTACTTTGATATTAAGAGAAATATTAAAATATCTATTTTATACAAAAACCTTTATTATGGGTTTTGGTTTATTACATAAATTGTCTTTTTGTATTTTTTTAGTATTGATTTTTGCATTATTATTAAATACATTTAATGTTTCTGCTACTTTCTCTTGGAATGCAAGCGGAAATATTTTTAATTTTGGAGAGCCTTTGTCAGGAAACGGCTTTACTAAGATTAGTCCTGATCCTAGTTCTGATCCTGGTAATTTAGGTGCTGTTTTTGCTACTGGAAATTTTACGGATCTAGCTTTTCAAGTTTTTATGGAAGGAAATTTTTCAAATTCTACTTTTTGTGCTGCTACCCCGATTAGGGTATTTAATTTTACTCTTATGATTTATATTGATGGTGATGAACAGCCTAGTACAGGTTGTAATTTATTTGGAAGTCCAGCTGCTTGTTTTCCAGGTGCAAATAGTAGAATTATTTTGAATGGAACAACAAACAATACAATTTTACAATTTTGGAATTCTACTACATCATCATTCCAAACAAATGCTTCAGCTTCTATTGTAACAGATTTATCTTTAGCTTGTTCAACTGCTCAATTTGGAAAAGCATTAAGATTTTATGGATCTCAACGTGTTTTAGGAATCTCTCCAGCTGATATTAATGAATCTCTTGAGGGTGGTGATGTTCCAATTAAAGTTACTACAACATATCCTAATTTAACCATTATAGATGAATTAGTTCCTGGTTTGGGCTTTGGTTTTGGTAGTGAGGGTGGAGGTTGCCATAGATATGATGGAAATAGAATAGGCTGTGAGAACACTTCAGTTAACGAAGGCTTAGACTGTAACTGGAAATCTGAATTTAATGCTTGTGAGGATGATTTCTCAAGTATAGAAGATTGCACCCATTTTTCAGGCTTATGTATAGATCAGACTAATTGTACAATGGGAACACAATTTAGGCCTCCAGGAATTTGGGATACTTCAAATAGCAAGTGCAGAGAGCCGTTTTTTGGTAATGCAATGCCACCTTGTGCTTCAGAATGTTCAGGATGTTTTTCTCAAACATCTTGTGAGCAAACAGGAGAAGGCAGTGCTGGAAATTGCCAGTGGAAAACTATTGATGTAGTTACGAATATCTCAGGTTGTTTGCCTGCTAATAAAAAAGTATGCGATTCTAATAATCCTACTTTGTGTAATGATCCTAGTGTTTGTACTTCTTTTGGTTCAAATTATAATTGGAGTAATTCTCTAGGTGTTTGTTTATTTACAAATATGACAAATGGTAGTGTTGCATATGGCAGTGCTAATTTTATTGAGATTTGTTTTAATGGTGTAGATGATAATAATAACGGTAATGTGGATTGTTCAGACAAATTATGTTACAATGCTACTTTAGGTATTGATGCTTGGAAAACTGCACATCCTGCTTGCGGTGGTGGATACAATCCTACTGAATTTGGAAGTATAATTGACAGTAATTTTAATCCTGATGCTTTTAGGAATGAAATATTTTTTAGGGGAGGTAGCAATGAACCACCTGTTCTTATAGGTATGGATCCTTTAAATGATACAGTAAATTCAACTAACTCTTCAGAATTAGATATAATGGGTTTAGGTATAAAAGAAACAGATGGGGCTTTTGGTTTAGGAATTGCTACTCAAACTAATCGTTTTGCTTCGCATTGCCGTCCATTTAATGGGGGCACTTCAAATATGAGCCAAAGGTTTTTCTATTCTGTTGATTCAGATGATAATACTACAACAGGTTGTTTGCTTAATTATACTTTATTTGCTGGTAGCACTAGTTCAATTTCTGGTGTTGATTACTTGTATACTTATTTTGTTAATGAAACAAATGGGGCAGATTCAATGATTGGATATAGATGTACTAATGTCTCTAATACTTATACATTAGTTCCATTCTCTGCTAGTCTTTCAGGTCCTCCTGGAAATATTAGAAGTTTTATTTGTTCTTTCCCTACACCTGTTGGAGTTAGCGGTAGCACTGTTTTATTAATTCCTAAGGAGAGCATGGGTAAGAATACAGCTGCATCTTTGAGGACACCAATGAGATTTGCTGTATTTACTGGAAATGTCAGCTCATTGTTTAATAGTAGCGGCATATTTTCTATTTTAGATGCTTTAGTTAATAGTTATTATACAGCTGGAACAGCAGATATAAAACCAATAGATTGTTTTGCAAATCCATCTTCATGCGGTACTGATTTTGTTAGAAATGGAGGAAAGTTTTTCAAGAATGAGGATTGCCTAAGACCTGGAGATGAAGATAATAATGGCAACTCTGATTGTGCTGATCCTGTTTGTTCATTTGTTCCTAATTGCAGGAATTCAACTACTTTGTATAATGCAAGCAATGATAGAGTAGCTCCTTCAATATTATCAACTCGTGCTGAATCTCATAATGATGGTGCATTTGTTATAATACAAACTTCCAAACCTACAAATTTAACTTTTGATTTTTACTCTACAAATAACAGTTGTTCAAGTACACCTATAACATTATATGAATTGGGAGAGCCTGGATTTAATTTTGATGATTACAAATCATTCCATGGTATGCCAATATTTAATGGCACTGTTCCACAAGGTAATGGTTCTTTAGTTGCCTTGAATGTTACTAGCAATACTACTTACTTCTATAAAATGACAGCTTATGCTCAAAATAGTTTTAAAACTGTAACATCTTGCTTGAATTTTACTAGTGCAGCATCTAATGTTGCTAAACAAGTTGTATTTAGGCCGATATTTAATCCTGAAAATAATAATCTTTTATCTTCATTAGCTGTTCGTCTTAAATATCCAAATGGGTCAGTTGTACAATCAATTAGTGCAAATAGTTCTACTAATTCAGTGAATATATCTGTACTAGTAAATGCTACTCTTGAACTTCGTGCTACTGATGGTTCAGGTATTGCCTTAGTAGGAGCAAATTTAGCTAAAGCTGCTGAATTGAATTTTACTAGTGCATTTACTGTAGTTTCTAAAAATGCTAGTTATGGTTATGTTTCTATGAACAGTAGCAAATGGAATGAAATATCTCAGTTATTAGATGTAAAGACTGTGGAAGTTACTGTTCCAGGCACTCAGAATGTTTTATTCCACTGCGATGATGATGGTACATCAAATTGTACAGATGTAACTAATGAAAATGGCGTTACAAGACTTTCAGTAAATACTAGTGGAGAATATTCTACATGGAGGGTTCCTTCTACTATTGGTTTTTCTTCATATGGTTCTACTAAAGCAGTATCTTTGGCAAGCAGCAGTTCTGCTTCTACTACTTCGTCAGGTGGCGGAGGCGGAGGTGGCGGAGTTTCTGTAATTGCAGAGAGAACTTCAGCGAGTACTACGTCAGGAGAATTTGCTTTAACAGATTTACCAGATGTTGTTAAAGATGCTGCAGCAAACAAATTTACTTTTAATTTTAATTGTGTATCCCCGCCATGTAAGGTTACAGCTAAGGAAGTTGTGCTTAGTGCAGTACCTGCAGCAAATGCAGATTTATTAGTTTCAGAAAATAAAGAGATTTTAGGCGCTGTACAATTGAGTTGTACTGGTTCAATGTCTGGTGGAAAAGCAACATTTACAGTTTCAGATTGCAGCAATGTTGGAGCTACTGTTGTTCATAATAATGGAAAAAGAGAAGACGCTTCAGTATCTTGTAATAGCGGAAGTGCTACAGCAAGCTGGAATGGTGGTTGCAGCTACTTATTTGTTTGGAAACAATCACAAAAGCAAGCACCACAACAATCAGGATCAGAGCAGCAATCATCTAGTGAACAAACTGTACCAACTACACAAGCTGTAAGTGACGCTGGATTTATTAAATCATTGAAGATTAATTTTATAGTTCCTATTGTACTGGGTGTTTTAGTAGTATTGGTAATTTTATACTTTGTGTTTAGAAAAAGACACTAGTTTTATTCTTTAATTAATTACACAATAATACCTACAAGATACACAAAAAATAATCTTTGTTTGTGGAAAGTCATTACATCATTACATAATTTATTTAATAGATATATTTTAGCAACTAATTGTTTAAATATTAATATAGTTTATATTGATATATGGGTAATGAAGCACTGCCAAAATAATTAGTTGGTCTTTTAAGGTTGGATGGATTAGTACAATTGTTTAGAGATGGTTCTGTAGGATTTACTTTTATTGACATTGGGGAAATAGTTTTATATTATCATTGTGAGGTTAAGGAAAGAGATGCATTTGGTGCAAAATTGGCTGGAGCAGACAATCATTATTATGTTGCAAGAGGAAACATAAATGTAGGTAGTATTAATTTTCAATACCACAAGGGGCTACACATTATCGATTAGGAGATAGACACTTAGTGGAAGAACTATATTTGGAACATAAAGCTAATTCTTTATCTCAAGATATAATACCAATAGTATTTCTTAAAAAGTAAAAGACACTTTTCGTAATGTTTATAAACCATTTAATTTTTCAAATTATAAAGCCAAAGTTGCTGAGGCAAAAGACAAGCAAATGTTCTTAGAATTTTGGTTAATATGAAAAATGGCAGAAGCAGAACAATATTTATTACCAGTAGATGAATATTTGAAAGTAGGTTTACATATAGGAACCAAATTTAGGACCAAGGCTATGAGTCCTTTTGTATATAAAATTAGAAATGATGGTTTAACTGTTTTAAACGTGCAGAAAGTAAATGAGAGGCTGGAACTTGCTGTTAAATTGCTTTCTTATTATAAGCCTGAGGAAATAGTTGTGGTTTGCAGAAGGGAAAATGGTTGGACAGCACTTAATATGTTTGCTAAATATACAGGAATTAGGGTTTTTTCTGGAAGATACCCCCCTGGTATTTTAACCAATACAAATCTTGAGAATTTTACAGAAGCTAAGATAATTTTAGTAGGAGATCCATTTCCAGATAAGAACATTGTAGATGATGCTGCTAGAATTGGAATACCTATAATTGCTTTATGCGATACAAATAATGAGCTTGCAAATGTTGACTTAGTTGTTCCTTGCAATAATAAAGGCAAGAAAAGCCTTGGTTTAATATTTTGGATTATTGCGAGAGACTATCTTAAGTTAAGAGGAATAATAAAAGACTACAGTGAATTTGCAGGAAAATTAGAGGATTTTAGCCCAGATTAAGCTTTTTCCAAAAGTTTTATAAATATGCTTAGTTTCTTTTTTATGCACTTAAAATGGTAGTAAATGATAAAATGACTGTTATGCAGGTCAGGCCAAATTATTCTATAGTTTATCAATTTAAACCTATTCTAAAACTTGAAAGAAGGCACGTTAAAAGCCAGAAAAATTTTGTAGATTTTATAAAAGAGATTTCTACAAATTGGAAGGATGGGGATTATTTTTTAAAATCTACAAAAGGAACTTTTGCTTATTTTAATTTAAATGGAAGCAGAGTTAAATTGTTTAAGAAATCTAAAATGGGTAAAGATTATATCTGCTGGGAATATTTTGGACCTATTGGTTCAATAGCTAAGAAAGTTTCTAACGTAAGAAGAAAATGAATTCTTTTTATTCTACATATTTTTTTTCGAAATAATTTTATGATATTGTACAATTATTTTTTTCCCGTAAGCTTTATAAATACTAGAATTAGTATTTAGTAAAAAGAGGATGGTTATGAGAAGAGCTAAAATAATTGGATTTATTTCTATTAAAGGCGGTGTAGGAAAAACAACTACTGTTGCGAATTTGGGGTTTATACTTGCAAAAGATTTTAAGAAAAAAGTTTTAGTTGTAGATGGGAATTTTTCAGGACCTAATCTTGCTTTGCATTTTGGATTTACAAAACCAATAAACACATTGCATGATGTTTTAGTTGGTAAGGTTGGTTTACAGAAAGCGATTTATGAACATAATTCAGGTTTACATATTTTACCTGCTTCTTTATTTAGCCATAATGTTGATTGTAGTAAATTTCATCAGTATATTGCGTCTTTGAGAGGATATTATGATTTGATTTTGGTAGATTCTAGTCCTACTTTAAATCAGGAAATGTTAGCTACAATAATGGCTTCAGATGAATTGTTTGTTGTAACAACTCCCGATTATGTTACACTGGCAAGTACTTTACATGCTATTAAAGTTGCCAGACAAAAGAGAACTTATATTTCAGGCATTATAATAAATAAATCCAGAAACAAAAATTTTGAGTTAGATTTGGAACATATTCAAGATGCAACTAAGGTTCCTGTTGTAAGTGTTTTGTATGATAATGAGGCTGTTATGAAGGCTTTAGCTCAAGGAAAACCAATATCTTCAATCTATGGAAGCAATAATGTTTCTGTAGAATATAAGAAGTTAGCTGCTGCTTTGATTGGAGATAGATATTTGGATAAAAGAATATTAACTAGGTTAAAAGGCGTATTTAATAAAAAATTAGATCAAGATGAAATAAACAGAGCAATAGTTATGGTCAGCCATTATTAACCACGAGGTAATAATTCTTCTAGAATATCCTCTTTGGTTCTTGGTAATGCTTTGTTGTATGGTCTATAATTTTTTGGCTTCTCGTCTGATTTTTCTTTATATGGTTGTGAGTAAGATCCTCTGTCAACTTGTGAATGCAATATGTCTGTAATTTTATTAAAATACAGAAAAGTAATGGCTGCTACAATACTACTCCAACTTACTAATCCATAAATTCTGTTCCTTTTTGATCGTTTTAATACTTGTTCTAATGTCAAGCCTTGTTCTTTATATGCAGCTATTAATTCTCTATAAGATGTTCCTTGTTTTTTTGCTTCGTCAGCTATTTCTTTATGTAAACTGAAATCATATATTGTTGCCATGAATTAATCAAGATGAGAAAATTTATAAATTTTATTTTATGCAGCTGCTTGAGATTCTTCTTTCTTAGGAAATAACTCTTCTAATTTTTGAGAACCTTCTTTAATAATTTTTAGGTTTATTTGAACTATATCTTGATTTATTATATTTCCTGCAACTGTTTTTTTAATTCTTTTGCCTTTTTTAAGCCCTTTTACGCATGGTCCTGAGCTTAATAGTGCTTTTTTCTTTCCAAATCCAGGCATATCATAGCGTATTGGGCAGCCTGATTTATCAGAGCCTCCTTTTATTTCTAATTCATAACCTTCTAATCCTATGTCTGAACCAGAAACTTTTTCTCCAATTTTCTTGTTTAAAAATGGATTGTCTTCTAGCATTTTTTGATAGCTTTTACCTGTTTTAGTGTCATTTACAACGAATTTTACTTCTACCATGTTTTAGTGTGATTTTGAAAGGTTTATAAAGATTTTTGTTGGTTTTCAATCAGAAATACTTTAGTCTTTGTGATTAAACCATTCTCTAAATATATGTACAAAAACGGCTATCATTTCTTCTGAAACTTTCCTTTTACGTAGCAACCCTATTTTCTTTTTAACTAGATCTACAAATTCTGGTTTATTTACAAATTCAAAGTCTATATCTGGGTTTGGTCCTACAAACAAACCACTTGCTATTCCTTCCTCTATTTTATTTTCAATTGAATTAAACACTTCACTAGTCCATTCAAAGAATAACCCCTCATTTTTTTGCTCATCTTCGTTAGTGGTTAATATTTTTTTCATTTCTGGCATCATCTTTTTTAGTAGCAATCTTTCTTTATCATTCATTCTTTTAATTATCTTTTCTCCTCTAACTAAAGAAACAAAAACTTCATTGAAAGTTTCTAATCTTTGGACTTTTCTAAAATTCTTTATTTTTTCTACTATTTTTAATTCTAAATCATACAAATGTTTTAATTCCTCTATTTGGCTTTGTTCTTTTAAAGAATCTATGATTTTTAATTCAGAAACTAGAATAGAATAAATGTAAATAATTAATTTATGTATATATTCATATCTTGTTTCTTCATAACCTAGGCATTGCTCTAGTCTTTGTACTCTTTGTATGTTTTTATCATGTTGTAGTTTTCTTAAGTCTATAACTATTTCTTCTTCTAGTTTTTCTTGTTTAGAAATATCAATTAAACCAATATCTAGTAACTGTTTCAACTTTGGAATGTTTTTATCTTTATTTTCTAACGTTAAGTTAACTATTATAATCCCTTTTTCTTTTACAGTAATAAGGTAACCATTCCAAATTTCTATTATTTTTGAGTCATCTAAATGAAGATTTTTCGCTACTGTTTCTGTGGACTGCAAGTAATTTTTAAATAAACCCATATATTTCTAATTATTATGTTTATTATAAATTTATCTTAATTAAAAAAGAAAATTTACTGATTTTCTGTTAATCCTTTTCTGTTTCTGATTTGCTGTGTTATTTTTGGCTGTAGTTCAGAAGGCAGCTTTTCATAAACTTGGTCTACTACATAGAAAGTTCCACGACCTTCTGTTGCACTTCTTAACTCTGAACTTAATCCAAACATTTCACCAACTGGCAATTTACATTTTACTGTTATATAATTTCCTTCTTGAACCATATCTAGTAGTTGTCCTCTTTTATTTGCTATTAATTTTGATATAGCTCCCATATGATCCATTGTACCTTCTATTTGTAAGATTTGCATAGGTTCAAATATAACAGCAGTTGCATTTACCATTGCTTCCCTTATTGCCTCTCTAACTGCAGGTAGTACTTGTGCTGGACCTCTGTGAATGCTGTCTTCGTGAAGTTTACAATCATTTACTGTAACAAGAAGTTTTGCACATGGTTCTCTAGCTAATGGGCCACCTTCCATAACTTGATCAAAACCATCCATTATTAATTCCATAACTTCTCCAATATGAACTATACCCCTAGTACCATCAACTAGAACATTTCCTCTGTAAAACTCTTTGAATTTTAATGCCTCTTTATTTTCTATGCCGCAGTTTATTAGTGTTTTTATGACTGAATCGTCTTTTTTCTTTAATCTTCCTTCTGATAGATCTCCTCTTTTAATTGCATCATAAATTTTATCTGGTAATGGCTCTACTGTTAAATAGAATTTGTTATGTTTGTTCGGAGATTTTCCTTCAACTTCAATGCTTTTCTTTACTACTGTTTCTCTGTAAACTACAATAGGAGCACTTGATTTAATTTGGACTCCTTTTTCTGTGATTATTCTATTTTCTATGATTTCTAAATGTAATTCACCCATACCACTCATCAAACACTCTCCTGTCTGCTCGTCAATTTTTATTTTTATAGAAGGATCTTCTTTTGCGGCAGCTTTTAGGACTTCAACAACTTTTGCTAGATCCTGTGGTTTTGTAGGTTCTATTGCTTTTGTTATGACTGGTTCAAAAATATGACGTAATTCTTCAAATGGATGTTCTGGCAGCTCTGTAATTGTTTCACCAGCTTCTGCACTTATTCCTGCAAGTGCAAGTACATTGCCTGCTACTACTCCATCAATTATCTGTGGTTTTATTCCATTGTACATATATACTTGTTGTACTCTTTCGTATTTTTTTGCATTATTAAGATATACTTGCATACCGCTTTTTATTGTTCCTGAGAATAATCTGCCAGCAGCCATTTCTCTTCCTGTTTTAGGATCTATCATAACTCTTGTTACACAATATCCAACTTTTCCTTCTTTATTGCAATTAACAAGATCTTTTCCAAACTCACTTTCGTGCTCCCCCTTCCATATTCTTCCTATCCTGTATTTTTGTGCTTCTATTGGATTTGGAAGATGTTTAATTGCCATATCTAATATTACTTCATTTAATGGTGCGTTTGCCCAAACCCATTTTTTCCTTTCATCTTCTGGCATTTTATACATTTCCAGAATATTCTTGAATGTAATTCCTTTTTTCTGCATGAATGAAAATGACAGAGCCCAGTTTTCTCTTGCACTTCCAAAAGCAACACTTCCTTCTTGGATTCCAACTTTCCATTTCTCTTTAAATTCTGGCTCTGCAATTTGCTCTATTAGTCTATTAAATTCAATAATTATTTCTGTAAATCTTTTTTGCATTTGTTCCGGAGTGAATAACATCTCCTTGATCAGTCTGTCAACTTTATTTAGAAATAAAACTGGTTTTACTCTTTCTCTTAAAGCCTGTTTTACTACTGTTTCAGTTTGTGGCATTATTCCTTCAGAAGCACATACAAGAACTATTGTTCCATCGATTGCTCTCATTGCTCTTGTAACATTACCACCAAAATCAACGTGACCTGGAGTATCTATAAGATTGATAAGAAATTCTTGACCTTGAAAATCGTGGATCATACTTGCATTTGCAGCATCTACTGTCATTAGTCTTTCTTGTTCATCTGCATGCTGCCATGTTGCCATTCCTTTTTCTAAATCACCTGCACTTTGAACATTCATTAAACCTGCAGCTGCCAATAAATTGTCTGTTAATGCGGTTTTGCCGTGATGAATATGAGCACTAGTACAAATATTTCTAATATTTTCAGGTTTATTCATACATGATTTAAATCTTTCAACTGCATCTGCCATTTTATAGCATTGGCATTTTAAACTATATTTAAAGCTTTTGGATGGATTTTATTTTTTTTCAATAACTTTAATGTAATTTAAGAATTATTGAAATATATTCCATTTAATATAAATAATACAAAAATAATTAATCTTCTTTTCAATTATTATCTTGCTTTTCTAATTATTAAATTATCTAAATTTACATCATGCGTAGGATTATACGGATATTTGCATATTTCGTTAGAACTTTGGCAATTTCCAATGTATATATCTGCGTCTGAATCTTGGCATATTCCTCTGATTTCTGGTGTAACTTCGTCTTCTAAATTATCATCAAAAAACAATCGCATTTTGTCTTCTGTTGTGCTATACTCTGCCCTAATGTGGGTCCATTTGCTTCTTGGTATTGGTCTAGAAAAACTTCCTACTGTTTCACCTACTATTATATCCCCATAATTTACTCTGCATCTTGCACTTTTCGTAAAGGCTATAGTTCCGTTACCTGAGAGATCAATAATCCATGACAATGGTCTTTTTCTAAATGTTTCGTATGGTCTATCAAATTGACCTGCTATAGTGGATAGCCCATAAATTCTATTTCCAAAACTTGGGGGATATTCTTTTATATTTATATCAAAATCTATTGAGAAATAACCTTGATTAAGTTCCATAGACGGGTGATTTTTTGCAACTAAATAATTTAATCCTCTGAATCTTCTTGCTTGTCCTTCTAAACCTTCAACTTCAGTTGATTCATGATTTATTCCAGGGTTATTATCACACTCATCTTTGAAAGGATCGGGGTGATTGAATTTATAGTGTAGTATACATTTTGAGTAATTTATTTTGTTCCCACTGTCTATATTTTTATCTTCTATTTTCTCTTCATAAGGAGGGGTTCTGCATCCTCCAAGCAATGTAAATATACTAACTAATCCAAGTAAAGTTTTTATTAATCTCCAATTTCATCAAGAACTGTTACGTTATCTAAGGCACCTCTAAATTGACCAATAGGCATACCAAGAGAGTTGATAAGAACTCCTAGTGTTACTGCATCTGCCTTAGAACATAATCCCCTTGTATGGGGTTCCCACTCTTTAGATCTGCCATTTAAATTTATACTCATTTTATTTTTATTACCATCATATGTGGCCCTCATATGATTCCAACTTCCAGGTTTGATATCTTCGACTAGAGCTATTCCATTAGAATTATCTATTCCAAAGCACTTGTTTGTTTTAGCGAAATCTACATCTAGACCACCTTCTTTTCCATCTATTTGTTCTTTACTTAAATGGACATACCAAGATTCAATACCTTTTTCTTCATTATAAGTGGTTGCTAAAACTTGATATTCGGATCCAAGTTGTAGTTTTTTTGGAAGAACGTCAGGACGGAAGTCTAGATCTATCTGAATTTTTCCACCTGATAATTCCATTGGTTGTCCATCTTTATTTCTTATTTCGATATATGAATTATCTGGACCAAATTCTCTAGCTTCTCCATTATAACCCTTAGTTTCTTTAGTATCTTTGTCTATCGCATAGGTCTTTCCACATACATCTTCTAATGGATTTGGTCTATTGAATTTGTAGGAGAAGACACAATTACTTCTTTGTGCTTCAGTAGGTTTTGACATTTCTAAGTTACTGCCTAAGTCATGACTAGTAATTGGAAGACCATCTACACTACAACCTGCAATTAAAATTGTTACTAAAGTTGCTTTTTTCATATTTTTGACAATATCCACACATATTTAAATCTTTTCTATTTTATTACTTATAAGTAACAATTTCTATATGGATAGTTTTATAATTGTGTTTTTGTTCTTTTATTATTATGATTAGCAAGTCAGAAAAGAGTGTGGCAGCAGTTCTTGAGGATGTTACTTTTATATTAAATGAGGTAAGAAATAAAAAATTTAAGGATTTAGAAGAAACTAAATTAAGTCCAAAGCAAGAGAAGATTTTGAATGATATAGAGAAAGACTTGGAAGTTTGTGTTACTAAGTTGGGAAAAGTATTGCATACTACAGAACTTTAATTTTCAGAAATACTTAATAATTTTGTCATTCTTTTATTTTTATGGTTCAATTAAAATATTGGGACAGAAGACCATGTACTTTAGTTTTGGAAGATGGAAAATCTTATCAGGGTGTTGTTAAGCATAATGTATTTGCTGTTTATGATGGGGAAAGAGCAATTTATATTGAAGGCAGAGGCATTGCACAAAATTATATTAAATATTCTTTTGTTACATCGTCAGGACAGGTGATTTCTCTTTCTAGAAATGGTATTCATCGTGTTTCTGCTCATCTTAATGCTGATGCAAGTAGAACTTTAACTAGAAGAATAGGATATGATAGAACAATAAATGAGATAAGAAGATCTAGTCTAGAATCTACTTTATAGAACAATATATTTAAGATTAGAAAAGTTTATTATATCTTGAATAATTATTATCTTGTCATTGTATTATAGATTAAAATGGTTAAAATAGGAGAAAAAGTACAGGATTTTGAATTGAAGGCTTTTCATGATAATGAAGAGAGAAAAATAAAGTTATCAAATTATAATGGAAAGTGGGTTGTTTTAGTATTTTATCCTGCTGATTTTACTTTTATATGTCCTACAGAATTAGTTGAGCTTGCTGATTATTATGAAGAATTTAAAAAATTAGATGCTGAAATTTTAAGTGTAAGTACTGACACTGTTTTTGTGCATAAGGCATGGCATGATCATTCACCTTCAATAAAAAAAATAAAATATCCTATGTTGGCTGATCCAACTGGAAAGTTGTGCAGAGAATTTGGAACTTATATAGAAGATGAGGGTTTATCTTTAAGAGGCAGTTTTATAATTGATCCTGATGGAATATTAAAGGCTTTTGAGTTACATGATAATAGCATTGGAAGAAGTGCTAAAGAATTATTAAGAAAATTACAAGCAGCTAAATATGTAAGAGAGCATGGTGGAGAAGTTTGCCCTGCAAATTGGGCACCTGGAAAAGATACCTTAAGACCTGGTTTAGATTTAGTTGGGAAGATATAATGACATTTAGTGAGTTACAGAAAGAAATAGATGAATGGGCTCAGCAGTTTATCACTCCTTATTGGAAACCTCATGAAATGATAGCACGTCTTGCAGAGGAGACAGGTGAGCTTGCAAGAGAAATAAATCATAGATATGGACCAAAGAAAAAAAAGCCTAGTGAAGAAACAAAAGAGATAGGCGAAGAAATCTGTGATATATTTATGAATTTAATATGCTTAGCAAATTCACAAAGTATAAATCTTGATCAGCATTGGAAAAATCTTATGGACAAATTATATAAAAGAGATAGTAAAAGATTTGAAAGAAAAGATGGGGGAATGCAAAATGGTTTATGAAGCAAAGAGTTTTGATCATTTATTAGGAACAGCTGGTTTTAGTGATCAATTATTGAAGAATCATTTTACTTTGTATCAAGGTTATGTTACTAATACAAATAAATTAGCAGAAGATTTAGCTGTAGCATTAAAAAGTGGCTGGTTGGGAACTCCAGGTTATGCTGAATTAAAGAGAAGGTTTGGATGGGAGTTTAATGGAATGAGGCTACATGAACTTTATTTTGGAAATATGAAGAAAGGTGGAAGTTCTCTTAAGCAATCTAAAATAATGAAACAGATTGAGAAAGATTTTGGAGCTTTTGATAATTGGGAGAAAGATTTCAGAGCAACTGGAGCTATGAGGGGCATCGGGTGGGTTGTATTATATTATGATAATTCATCTGGAAAATTATTTAATGTCTGGATTAATGAACATGATGTAGGACATTTAAGTGGCTGTACTCCTTTATTGGTTATGGATGTTTTTGAACATGCATTCATGTTAGATTATGGGGTTAAAAGAGTAGATTATATTGAAGCTTTCTTTAAAGCAATTGACTGGAATGCAGTAGAAGAAAGATTTTAATGGATTAACAAAAAATATAAATATTAAATTTTTTTTATTGATATGCTAAATAAGTACATTAATAAGAAATATTTATCTTTTGAATCTTTAAAGTCTAAATTTATTCATGCAAAACCTTTTTCACATTTGGTTTTAAAGGATTTTTTCAGTAAAAATTTTATTAATAATTTTTTAAATGAATTAAAGAAAGAAAATTTTGAACATAAAGAATCTGATTTATTTAGTTTTATGCAGACTCATGATTTATCTTCAAGTAATAATCATATTGTTATTGAATTTTATCAATTTTTAAATTCTAATGAGTTTAAAGAATATTTACAGAAGATTACTGGCATAAGTGCTTTTGGCAAGATAGATTGTTCTGGTTTTATTTATACATCTAAGGATTATCTTTTGCCACATGATGATAAATTAGGAAGTAGGAAGATTGCTTATGTTCTTAATCTAAGTAGGGATTTTTTGAAGAGAGATGGTGGTTCATTGGATTTTTTCAGTAAAAATAAAACTGTTAAAAGTATAATTCCAAGTTTTAATACATTTATAATCTTTAAAGTTACCATTGGGAAAAGTTATCATCAAGTTAATGAAGTCTTAATAGATAAGAAAAGGTTATCTGTTGCAGGATGGTTCAATGATAAATAAAACTTATTTTGATAAATCAGCTATCGAAGATATTTTATTTACTATTAATAAATATGGAAGTATACAATTACACAGTTTCTTTAATGAAGAATTTTACAGTAATATATTAATCAAAATATCTAAGATTAAACTTAAGAAATTCTATAATCCCTGTTTGTTTTTTTACAGAGCTATTGATTTTAGTGATTCTGAAATAACTAGTATGTTTAATAACTTTGTAAGAATTTTATTTGGGAGAAAACTAATTTTAAAATCTGCTAAGCTTTTTTGTTTTTCACATAAGGATTATAGTTTATTGAATGATAAAATAAATGAAATTGATGGTTTAAAAGTAATTGTTGAACTTACAGATAAATGGAATAATTTGTCTAATGGCTATAATTCATTTGTTCAAAGAAATCAAGAAGTGTTAAGAGTTAATTCTGTAAGAAACTCTGTAACTATTTTAAGAACTAGTAAAAATATGAAAAGTTTTGTTAAATATGTTAATCATTTGGCTTTAAATGATAAAAGAATATTTCTAGAGTTTGTTTATGTTTAATTTTTTTATCTTGAAGAATCTGCTTGTCTTTCCAACTCTAGTTTTTTGGAAATAGCTTGGGATGTTTGATCAGTATTGTAGGCTTTCATTATCTCTTCTGCCAGAGCTTGAGCAATTCCTTTTTTCTTACCAAAGCTCTTAGAATAAGCACCTTGTGTCATTTGCCTTAAAGCAATATCAACTCTTCTTTGTGGTGCACAATCTACTGCCTGAGGATATCTTGCTCCGCCGTATTCAATAGTAGTAATTTCTTCTCTTGGAGCTGCATTTTCCAATGCCTTAATGAAAATTTGTACTGGATTTTGTTTTGTTTCTTTCTCAATAATTGTGAAACATTTTTTTACTAGGTTATAAACGTGAGAACCTTTGCCTGTAATATGGCTGCTTGTTCTATGGTGCTTTTTACCTTTGTGACCGGTGACCATTAATTTGTTCATCAGCCTTTCTACTATTCTTGATTTGCTTTTTCCAAACCTTTGTTTTGCATTTCTGCCAAAACTTCTTGGAATTAATACTGGAGTTATGTCAACATATCTTTTTAGGCCTGGATCTTCAACTGTTATATTAGATACACTCCATGTATTGAACCATTTTAATTCTATCATTTTATAGCAGAAATGGGAATTGTTTATAAAACTTTCTTCTTTTATACTTTTACTAATTTTACTTTAAATTCAGTGCTTGAGGGGCTTTCTATAAAATTAATATTAACTGTACATATTAACATTACCTCTTCTCTTGGAATTCCTTTTATTTCTAAATTATAAGTAGCGCTGTCTTTTCCATATGGTGCCCCACTTAAATAAATTTTTTTATCATTTTCATTAAAATAATCCCTGAATGTAATGCCTGATTTTTCTGTGGCAGTACTGCTTGATATAAATGTAATTCCAGAGGTTTTTATACACCTAAAGCTTGAAGTTATGTCGTTAGCGCTTAATTCACCTATATTTTGGAGTTTCATAGTGAATTTTGTATCGCCATCAACTAGGAACATCTCTTCGCCTTTTATGCATTTTCCTGTGCATTCTATATTATCTGTTACAATTGATACTGGACAATTTCTAGGACAATCTTCAGGACATTTTGTTTTGTGTGTATTTAAATCACATCTTTCGTCAGAATCACAAGTTCTATCTCCACAACAATGATCTAGCCTTTTGTGTTCACATTGTTGCGTTAATTGGTTAAATAAATCTTCAGTGCATTGGTTGCTATCATCACAGGAAGCTATAACTTTTACCTCAGTAACATTTTCTTTTATTGGTACTTGAGGGGGCTGAGGAGTACATGCATATAATAGTATTGTAAATACACCAATAAAAAGAAATAATATTGAGCTCTTTTTCATAGTTTTTTTAATGTATAATTAAAATATAAATATTCCTATCTTCTTCCTTTTTCTATTTTACCCTTAAGTAGAGCGTCTAGGCTTTGATCATTAACTTTTATTACCTGCCATCTAACACAGGGAATATCTCCTTTTGCTCTTCCCATTTTTCCACCAATGCATTCTATTATTACTTCATCGTGTTCATTGATAAATCTTTGAGCATTGTCTCCAGGAATAAAACTTGTAATCTGCTTTCCATTTTTTAATAATTGTACTACACATGCTTTTCTCATAGCTGAATTTGGCTGTTTAGCTTCAATTTGTCTTTTTTCTAGAACTATCCCTTTAGCTTGATGTGCTCCTTGCAATGGGTCTGCCTTTTCCTTAAGTTTTAGTGCTTTTTTGACAAACCATTTATTGTGCCATCTAGCAGCTTTTCTTCTTTCTTTTAGCTTTTTACCTGCCATTAAACCATTACTTTTATTTCCCATATTTGTTTGGATAAAACTGGCTTTTATAAACCTTTTGCCAGAAAACCAGCTTTTTGATTGTTATTTTCTTAGATAATAATATTTATAATTCTTTATAAATTTGAAAGAGCTTATGGTTGATTATGTAATATATGCTGCTTATGCAGAAGAAAGGGATTTATTTTTTTTGTATAAAGATTTGAGAGGAAAAGGTTGTACAATTTCTAGGTATCGTGCTAAGGTTCCTGGAGAAGCAAGATTAAGAACTGAAGCAGATAGAAATCATATTGGATTGCTGGATTTGTATGATGGAGAATTAGCAATTGAGAACTTTGAATAATTCAACTTTTTATTTGTAAGGCTTTAGGTTTTAGCCTAAAGCCTGCGTAAGAACCAATGGTTCTTACGATCTCCTGTTATTTTT